>NZ_JBGTFM010000209.1:0-18494 GCF_041747255.1 Blastomonas sp.
GCTGCACGCGCCATCGCGTTGCGGGCTTCGGTGCCATCCTGCGCGCCCAGCGGCACTGCGGACACGGACATCAGCAAGCCCGCCGCTGCCAGCAGCGCGACCAGCCCCCCCGGCAGCGCGCCCCGCCCCGCCCCGATGTCAGGCCTGGATATCATATTGCCTAAGCAGATCGTACAGCGTCGGGCGGCTGACCCCCAGCAGCTTGGCCGCGCCCGAGATGTTACCCTCGGTCCGTGCCAGCGCGTGGCGTATCGCCTTGCGGTCTGCCATTTCGCGCGCGGCCTTCAGGTTCAGCAGCTCTGCCGCCTCACCCTCGGCGCGCTCCAGATCGAGGTCTTCGGCGCGCACCAGCCGGGTTTCTGCCATGATCACCGCGCGCTTTACACGGTTTTCAAGCTCACGCACATTGCCCGGCCAATGCCAGGCATCGAGCATCTTGAGCGCATCGGGGGCAAAGCCCCTGACCACCGGGTTCATCTCCTTGGCAAAGCGCGCCAGAAAATGCTTGGCGAGCAGCACCGCGTCGCCCGGGCGCTCGGCCAGCGTCGGAATGGTGACCACGATCTCGGCCAGCCGGTAGAACAGGTCCTCTCGGAAGCGTTCCTGGGCGATCATTTTCTCAAGGTTCTGGTGGGTCGCGCACACCACGCGGGTGTCAACTGCAATCGGCGAACGCCCGCCGACCCGCTCGATCACCCGTTCCTGTAGGAAGCGCAGCAGCTTGACCTGCAGCGCCAGCGGAATGTCGCCGACCTCATCGAGGAACAGGGTGCCGCCTTCGGCCTGCTCGATCTTGCCCAATGTCGTCTTGATCGCGCCGGTGAACGCGCCCTTTTCATGGCCGAACAGCTCTGATTCGAGCAGGTTTTCGGGGATCGCCGCGCAATTGATCGCGACAAAAGCGGCGTTGCGCCTGTTGCTGTGATCGTGCAGGCCGCGCGCGAACAGCTCCTTGCCGGTGCCGCTCGCACCCAGCAGCATCACCGACACGTTGGTGTTGGCCACCCGCTCGATGGTGCGCGCCGCCTTGACCATCTGAGCATCCGCCGTGATCAGCCCGCCGAGCACGCGGTGGTCGTCGCCCGATTTCAGGTTCAGCCGCGCGTTCTCGCGCTCGATCTGCTGTACGTTGAGCGCGCGGCGCACGATCAGCGCCAGATCGTCGATTTCCACCGGCTTGCGGTAGAAATCATATGCGCCCTGCGCAATGGCATCGCGCGCGCTTTGCCGTTCGCTATGGCCAGAGGCAATGATCACCTTGGTATCGGGCTTCAGCCGCAAAATCTCGGCCAACGCCGCAAAGCCTTCGCTCACCCCGTCAGGATCGGGCGGCAGGCCCAGGTCGAGCGTCACCACATCGGGCTCTTCATGGCGCAGCATATCGATGGCGCTGGCGCGGTCGCTGGCGCACAGCACCTCAAAATCATCGAACGCCCATTTCAGCTGGCGCTGCAGGCCCAGGTCATCCTCGACGACCAAAAGCCTTGGCAGCTTGCGCGCGCCCTTGCCGGTGCTCGCGTGCAGCAAGGCTTCAGGGGACATCTCGTTCATGGTTCAGGCCACCTCTCTGGCTGGCCGCGCGACATCATTTGCCTGCGCAGCGTCGTCAATCATCTTGGCCAGCGGCAAATAGACGGCAAAGCGGCTGCCTTCGCCTTCGCGGCTTTCAACCACGATGCGGCCCTGCATTGCCTCAGCGAGCAACCGCGCTTCATAGGCACCGATGCCAAAGCCATCCGGCTTGCTGGAGATGAACGGCTTGAACAGCTTGGTGCGCACGAAATCTGGCGACATGCCGCTGCCGTGATCGACAATCTCGATCACCCCGCTCAGGCCATCCCGCGTGATGTTGACCTGTACCGGCTGGTCCGGCGGGCTGGCATCGATCGCGTTCTGGACCAGATGGCCAAGCAGCTGCTGCAGCTTGTTTGCATCCGCCGTGATCGTCACGCGATGGCTCACCGTGATCACCACAGCGTGGTGACCAGCCTTGTCGGCCAGCATGGCGCGCACCGCCTTTTCAGCGTCGATGGCGCGCACCGCCTCGGTCGCGGGCGCTGCATAGCCGGTCAGCCGCTGGATCAACGTGTGCATCTTGCCGACCGAATTTTGCAAGGTGGCGATCATGTCGGCCTGGAACTCGCGGTTGTCGGCATGTTTTTCGGCATTGCGCGCGACCAGGCTGAGCTGGCTGACCAGATTCTTGATATCGTGCATCACAAACGCCATGCGCCGGTTGAACTGGTCGAACTGGTCGGCCTCGCGCAGCGCCTCCTGGCTGCGCGCCTCTGCCAGATAGCTGGCAAGCTGGCGGCCGACGAGACGCAGCAGGTCAAGGTCTTCCCAATCCAGCTGCCGGTCAACCAGCGGGCGCGACAGGATGACGATTCCGGCGAGCCGGTCAAAATGAACCAGCGGCACCATCGCCCAGGCGTTGCTTTCGGCCAGCACCCAGCTCGGGATGGCGCGCATGTCGGTCGTCGTGTCGCGCCCAGCGCGCAGCTCGTCGAGTTCGACAATCCGGCCGGACGACTGGAAATAGCCGATCGTGCCCGCCGTGCAGGCCTGTGCCGGAACATCGGCGGTCGGCCAGTTGAAGCGCGCCAGCAGCTGCAACCGCCCGGTTTCGTTGGGGGCGAGCAGCAGACCCGCCGGGCTGTCGCTGATATCGGCAGTCGCCTTGATCACGCGTTCGTGAAACGGCGCGGTGCCATCGCCGGGCCGACCGATGGTTTCGGTAAAGCGGATCCATTCCTGCCGATAATCATAGCGATGCTGGAAGAAATGCTTGGTCGCCTTGACCTTGAACCAAGCGCGGAACCGGTCAGAGGGCAGCAGCACCAGCGCCGCCAGCGACATGCCCAGTACCAAAGCCATTTGCGCAAAGCCCGCCACCGGCCCGCCCATCGCGCGCAGCAATTGCGCGACAGCGACCATTGTCAGCAGATAGCCGAGGATCGAAAACAGCGAGAGCGAGCGATAGGCGATCTTGCGCGACAGGGTGAGCTTCCACCCGCCCGTCCGATTGGCGGCGAGGGCAAAGAATGGCACTGCAAACACCATCATCGATCCGCGCAACGCCACCAGATCATCGGGCAGGCTGCGGCCCATATAACCAACCGTATAAAGGTTGAGATCATATAGCCACATCGCGGCCAACGCGGTCAGCGGCAGGCGCAGGTTGGCGCGGGTGTGCTCATCGGCAACGCTGTAAAGATTATGCGCCAGGACAAGGGCGCCGACCACGAAGATCATCCGCAACAACAGCGAACTCGTCAGGCCGATTGCGCCAAAATGTGATGACATTTCCGATCCGGCGATCAAACCGGACAGGCCGAAATCTAGTATCGCCTGCGCGATCAGCACCAGCCCCAGCACAGCGTAGACGGCGGTGACCGTGCGCGGCTGCGCCTTGGCGGATTGCACCATCTGGAACAGAAAGCCGAGCCAGGCGAGATTGCGCATGCATTCGGCCAGCCCGGCATAAGGGTTTGCGCCGCCGAACGATCCTGCAGCAAAGGCCCACAGGCTGGTCGCCAGCAACGCCAGCAGCAGCGCGGCATCGCCCAGCGAGGGCCGCGTGTCGTGCAGCCCGGCCCAACGCCGCACCAGCCATGCCGCGACGATCATCGTCAGCGCCGCCGCGCCGATATGGCCCCAGAGGCCGATGTCCTGCCACAGTGCCATGGTTCTCAGCGTGCCCCATCGGGCCACAGCACCACACGCAGCGTCTGCAGGATGATCAGCAGATCAAGGAAGGGCGTGTAGTTCTTGGCGTAATAAAGGTCATATTCCAGCTTGTGGCGGGTATCCTCGACCGAGGCACCATAAGGATAGTTGATCTGCGCCCAGCCCGTGATGCCGGGCTTCACCATGTGCCGCTCATTGTAATAGCGCATCTGGGTTTCCAGGCTGGCGACGAATTCGGGCCGCTCGGGGCGCGGCCCGACAAAGCTCATGTCGCCCTTCAGCACGCTCCAGGCTTGCGGCAGCTCATCGATTCTCACCTTGCGGATGAACCGGCCCATCCGGGTGACGCGCGGATCGTTCTTCTGCGCCCATTGCGCGCCATCAACCTCCGCATCGGTGCGCATCGATCGCAGCTTGATGATCTGGAAGGGCTGGCCATACAGGCCGACCCGCTCCTGCCGGAAGAAGGCCGGGCCCTTGCTGTCAAGCTTTACCAGCAGCGCAAACAGCAGGATAAATGGCCCGGTCAGCGCAAGCAGAATGCTGCTGACCACCAGATCGAAGAATCGCTTGGCAATCGTCGAGATCCGGCGGCCTGCTGAAAACCCGTCCGAAAAGATCAACCAGCTCGGGTTGACCGTGTCGAGATCGACTCGCCCGGTTTCACGCTCGAGAAAGGTCGACAGATCGTTGACATGCACGCCGGTCGTCTTGATGCGCAGCAAGTCGTTGACCGGCAGCGCATTGCGCCGTTCCTCAAGCGCCAAGACCACTTCGGTGACGTTGAGATTCTCGACATGCTTGGCGAGATTCTTGATCGCATCGCGGTTGATCGCTTCTTCGACCACCAGCGGCCCGTCGTTCATTGCGACAAAGCCAACCAGCACAAAGCCGGCGTCGGGCCGCTCTGCAAGGTCGAACACGCGCTGCGCCCGATTGCCCGCGCCGAGCACCATCAGGCGGCGCTTGAAGGCGGTGGTGCCCAGCAACCCGCCGAGAAAAATGCGGTTGGCGATCAGGAACACGATCGCCAGAATCATCGCATACAGGCTGTTGGAGCGCCACAGGGTGGCACCGGGGAAGATGAAATACGTCACCGACAGGAAGATGACGCCAAGCGATACCGCGACCAGCAGCCGCGCGGCTGCGAAGCGCAGTGATTGCAGCGCATCCGGACCGTAAACCCCGACCGCGATCATCGCCATATGGACCAGCAACGCAAAGCTGATGATCGGCAGCGGGCGATCGGCAATCGGCCCGGCGTCCATGCCAATCTCGTGTGCGCGCCAGTTCCAGCCGATCTCGGCCGCCAATCCCAGCAACGCAAGGTCAAACATCCCGAGCAGCAGCACGGCATGCGGCACATAATGTTTGAACACCCTGAACATACGGAAAAGCGTTACCCGTCAGACGTCAATTGTCGGTTAACTTTACACTGTTCCGTGCATAGCGCAGATGTTTATCGCATCCACCTCACCGTATCGATGCAGGGTGCCATAATTGCGTTATTGCCCCAAATTCTGAGCGGCATCCTGCGCGGCATCGCCAACTTTTTGCGCAGCCTCGCCAACCTCACCCGCAGCGCCAGCAACCGCATCGGTGCGCACTTCGCCCTGCTGCATGAACTGGAACGCGAAAAAGGCACCGACGGCCAGCACCACCAGCAACAGGATGGTCATGATCCCCGGGCCACCGCGCGACGACTCTCGCTCGATCACTGTGGTGTGGGTTTGCACCGGAGCAGCCGCTGGATCAGCATTGTGCTGGCCTGTGGGCTCACTGGCGCGTTGGCCAGATGTGTCGGTATTGCGCGGATCGGTCATGTTATGTCCCTCTTCATTCGCAGGTGAATGATGCGGTCACTACGCAGCGCGAACCCTGTAGGTTCCTTCACACCAAGAATATTCAGTCGGTTACGAAATCGAACGGGGTGATGCCGCGCTCGCGATCATCGAAGGTCAGGCGGATGCCGATGGGGGGTTTTGATCGTTGCGGGCAATCGCCGCGCTTGCACATCGCACAGCCGGGACCGATCCGCGTTGCGCCAGCTGCGCTCAAATCCAGCCCGCGCGCGTAGCACAGGTTCGCCGCGTGCTCCGCCGCGACGCCAAGGCCGATCGCGAACTGTGCAGTGGTGCCCGCCGCGCCATAGCCTGCGCCCTGGACGCTGCGCGCCAGGGTTAGCCAGCGGCTGGCGTCTTCCAGTTCGACCAGCTGCACCTGCACATCGCTGGGGCGCGAAAACGCCTGATGCAGGTGCCACAGCGGGCAGGTCACTTCGGTATCGGCAAGCGGGGCCTGGTTCGCGCCGCCGAAGCGCTTGGAGACCTGCCCGGCGCGGTCAACCCGCACCATGAAGAATGGCAGTCCGCGCGCGCCGACGCGCTGCAACGTCGTCAGCCGGTGCGCGACATGCTCAAAGCCTGCGCCAAATCGCCGTTGCAGCACAAGCATGTCATAGCCGCCCTGTTCGCAGGCACGCAGGAACCGCCCGTAAGGCATTATCACAGCGGCGGCTAAATAGCTGAAGATATGGCGCTGATAGAGCCGCTCAGCGGTGCGATCACCAAATTGTGCGCCAGCGACCAGCGCGTTGACATCGCTGCGGTGCTCAAGCTGGCCGAGCAGGTAAGCGGCCTGAAAGGTGCGCGAAGCCATATCGAGCATCTCTGACAGCTGCAGTTGCCGGGCATGCAGATCGAGCCGTCGCAGCCGCCCTGGCATCACCTCTTCGGGCAGCACCCGGATGGCGAGCTGGTGCTTGGTGCGCAGCCGCTCGGCAATCGCAGCATACAGATCGCCGCTCTGCAGCCGCAGGGTGTCCGCCAGTGCTTCGGCGGCGTGGTCGAGATCGGAAAAATGGTTGCGCCAGCGCTCGATCTCGGCGCGAATCTTGGCCACCGGATCATCGACAGGGGTGCCGCCCGCCGCAAGGCCGCTGTGGACCTGATCGTAAAGTCGCGCAAAGGCGCGCGCGGTGCCGGGCGCAGCGATCAGCCAGTCATCGATTTCGGTCGCATCGAGCGCAAGATCGGCAAACACCGGATCGGCCAGCCGCCGCCGCATCGCGCCGGTTCCGCCGCCTGGCTCCTGTAGGGCGAGGTCGCGCGGATCGATGTTGAAACGTTCGGCCAGCGCCAGCATCAGTCGGGCGCTCACCGGGCGCTGGTTGCGTTCGAGCAGATTGAGATAGCTGGGCGATATATCGAGCTGCTGCGCCATCGACGCCTGAGTGATCCCGGCATTGCGGCGCAACCGGCGCAGCGCCGGACCTATCAGCAGACGGCCATCAGACATGGGATCGGTATGTCGATAAATTGACAAGGCAACAAGAGAAGACACGCATTTGATCGGATATTTGCCGCTGGTCTTGTAAATTTATCGTGCCATGTGCGTAACAAATGCCTAGCAGCCTTGAAACAAGAGCCAAGCTTGGTTGGTCTGAACGATCGGTTAGCAGGAGAGGATCGGGGCGTGCGGGGCAATCCCGCCGCCCCGCCTGATACCTCGCAATTGCGGCAACCCCCCGGATTTCTGCCGCCTTTGCGCATCAGCAGCTCACAAACCGTTAACCGCTCTGCGCTATAGGTTGTTGCCTGACAGAAATATTGGGGCCGAAGAGACATGCTGAAGCAGGTCATAATGGGCGCTGGCGGCATCATGCTGGCAGCGGCTATGTTTGCCGGGTCGGTGACGCCTGATCCCAGGCTGGCGCAGGCGGGTCATGAAGAAGCAGGCAACCTGCCGCCACAAACCGCTGCACCTGCTCCCGTGCCGCAATCTTCCCCGGTTGTGCGACCTGCACCGGTGGTCTTTCCGGACAGCGGCGATGAGGTATTCGGCGCGCCGATGATCGAAACGACACCTGCCGAAGTCGTTGACACAGCTGGCATTGCGCCGCTGCCAAATGGTGAGCAGAGCGAAAGCAATGGCCGCCAGTTTAACGCACAACCCGGGCGCAGCTATCCCATCCCGCGCTGACGCACCGCCACCGCACCCATCATAAACAGGCGCGAGTCAGATAATTCCGGGTTTCTGTGCCAATCAATGCGGCATGGCCGTAATTGGGGTGGGCAATCTGGACCATCGCGATGGCATTGCCATCATGCCAGGCAGCAATCGCGGCATCATCGAGCGGAAAGTGCAGGAAGTGCACTGCGCTGGCCTTGCCCGATGCGCTGGTGCGCGCGACATCCTGCTCGGCAACCGCCGCAATCGTGACGTTGCCAACAACCAATGTAATATGGTCTTCAATGCCGCCGATGGTGCGCAAAAAGCGATCACGCCGCTCGGGGTTCTC
This sequence comes from Blastomonas sp., assembly GCF_041747255.1. Lineage (GTDB taxonomy): Bacteria > Pseudomonadota > Alphaproteobacteria > Sphingomonadales > Sphingomonadaceae > Blastomonas. Next base: position 7,991 of record NZ_JBGTFM010000209.1, read on the forward strand.
GATCTCGAACATTAGCGTCGCGGTCAGCTCGCGGCCATTAGGCACCATCGGATTATACGCCTCCAGCTCATCGGCCAGCTGCGCTTCGCCGCCTTTTTCGATGCGCAGCATCTCCTGGATCTGCAGCCACATGCTGTCCCAGCTTTCGAACGTGATCATCGCGTGCGGGCCGACCGCGAGGCGTGAAAATCTCTTGGCCAGAATGCTCTCCTGGCGCTTGTCGATGCGGATCAGCTCATAATCAGTGGGGCTGAGGATATCGTCACGGGTGATCGAGCGGCGATCCTTGGGCATGGTCGTTTCCATCTTCAGTTATAATCCATAGGCTTTGGCCATCAGCTCAATCGGGTGGCCGATGCGCTCTGGCACCTGCGTTGACCCTCCGATTGCCATGACCTGTTGAAGATGCGTTCCGGCGATCGGACATTCGCTGACCATGTAATCGGGCGCCGTCTTTTCGAGCGCGCGCACGGTGGGCCGCGCGAGCTTCACAGCGGTGTCGAAATTATCCTTGTAGATGCCCCATTTGCCGCCATGGCCTGAGCAGCGCTCGGTCAGCACCGGCCGCGCCTCGGGGATCAGCCGCAGCATCTCCATCGCCTTGGGGCCCATATTCTGTGCGCGGGCATGGCAGGCGAAATGCACACCGATGCTCGCGTCCATCGCGTCGATTGGGACCAGCCCGCAATCCCTGGCGAGCCTGACGAGATATTCGCTGATATCGAAGGTCGCCGCCGCGAGCTTGCGGATGTCGTCATTGTCCGGTTCGATCAGCGGCCATTCGAACTTCATCATCAGCGCGCAGCTCGCGGTGACCGCAACGACATCATGGCCTGCGTCAATCAGCGGCGCGAAATGCGCAGCGATCCGCGTCGCGGCGCTCGCCACCGCCGGAATGTCGCCGTTTTCGAGCCTCGGCATGCCGCAGCATTCGGGGTGTTCAATCCGCACCGCGATGCCATTGTGCGCGAGCACCTTGACCGCTGCCTCGCCCGGCGTCTGGTCGTTAAACTGGTCATAACAGCTGGCAAACAGCGCGATCCGCCGTCCGAAGCCGGGTGCATCGGGGTTGGGTGCGCGCAGCAGCGCGGGCGCGCGATTGGTAAGCGCAATGTCGGCAAAAGCGGGCAGGTGCGCGCGCTTGTCGATGCCCAGCACCGATTGCATGATGCCGCGCGTCGTGCCCGATCCGGTGTCGGTTGCCCAGTTTGCGACATCGGAAAACACTGTGCCCAGGGCGCCGTTGCGATCAGTGTTGGCGAGTAAATTGTCGGCGCGGCTGGTGTGCCCCTTGCGGTGTTCAACCGCGCGATAGCGCAGCATCAGGTGCGGAAAATCGAGGTCGAACGGATGCGGTGGCACATAGGGGCATTTGACCATGAAGCACATGTCGCACAATGTGCAGGCTGCGACGACTTCGCCGATCTGGCCCGCAGACAGATCGGTTACCTCCTCGTTCGGGCTCTCATCGATCATATCGAACAGCTTGGGGAAGCTGTCGCACAGGTTGAAGCAGCGGCGGCAGCCATGGCAGATGTCGAACACCCGGCGAAGCTCGGCATCGAGCGCGGCTTCATCATACCAGCCCTCGTCGCGCCAGGGCAAAGCATGGCGAGTCGGCGCGTCAAGACTGCCTTCCTTATAGTCGGTTGCCATGGCTGACCTCGTGCGATGAAAAAGGCCTGCCAGCCGGGCCGGAGCGCGGCGGGCAGGCCAAGTCGTCGTTCAACTGAAAAATCAGGCTTCGGCGAGCAGCGCGTCGAGCGTCTTCTGAAACTTGCCGGCGTGGCTTTTTTCGGCCTTGGCGAGCGTTTCGAACCAGTCGGCAATTTCGTCAAAACCCTCATCGCGCGCGGTCTTCGCCATGCCCGGATACATATCGGTATATTCGTGGGTCTCGCCGACGATGGCCGACTTCAGATTGTCGACCGTGCCGCCGATGGGCTCGCCGGTTGCGGGGTCGCCAACTTCTTCGAGAAATTCCAGATGGCCGTGCGCGTGGCCGGTTTCGCCTTCTGCGGTCGAACGGAACACGGCGGCGACATCATTATGGCCTTCAATATCGGCCTTCTGTGCGAAATAGAGGTAGCGACGGTTGGCCTGGCTTTCGCCAGCGAACGCGTCCTTCAGGCTCTGCTCGGTCTTCGATCCCTTGAGTCCCATGGTCAATCCTCTGCTACTGTTTGCTTCGGAGCTAAGACTATGCGCGTTTTGCCCGGGCGACCATGTGATTTTCTTGCATAATATGATCGAGAAAATCGATCACAGTTATTGATATTGTTTCTCATTTTCTGGTGCGGGCAGCGCTCGGTACATGGTCAGCACGTCTATCGAGCGCTAGCCCGGCTCTACCGCCGCCGATAACGGAAATACCAGACCTCATGGCCCTGCGCACGCGCCTTGGCCTCGTAGCGGGTTTCTGGCCAGCCGCCGGGACGGGTAAGAAAGTCCTTGGGACTGGTGCACAGCCAGTCAAACGCTGGATGGCAATTCATAACCATCATTGCATGCGCGACATAGATCGGGTGATCGGTGCCAAAGCGGAACTCGCCGCCGGGCTTCAGCTTGGAGGCGATCAAATCCACCGGCCCCTTGTTCATCATCCGCCGCTTGGCATGGCGTGCCTTGGGCCAGGGATCGGGATGCAGCAGATACACGAACGACAGCGCACCATCGGGCACGCGTTCGAGCACATCGATGGCATTGCCCATATGCAGGCGGATGTTGGGCAAGGCCTTTTCGCGTACATGCTGCAGCGCGCCGACTACGCCGTTCAGGAACGGCTCGGCACCGATAAAGCCGTGATCGGGAAGCAGATCGGCGCGATAGGCCATATGCTCGCCCGCGCCGAAGCCAATTTCGAAATGCAGCGGACGATTGCTGCCAAACAGTCGCTCGGCGGTGATTGGGCCGTCTTCGGGCACAGCGATCTGCGGCAACAGCGTTTCGACAAGGTCTGCTTGGCCGATGCGCAGCTTGTGATTCTGCTGACGACCATAAAGCCGACGCACCGAGACAGGATCACCAGGTTTATAGGCCGTCATGGCGGCCAGCGCTTAGCGCATTTGTCGCGATGTGCAACCGGGTGCAATGCGTCCCGACTGAGCCACGATGGGTTGGGCGGACTCTGAATCGCCCGCCTGCAACATCACATAATGTAATGTCACATAGCGTCGGGCTGCGCGGGCATTTCATCCGGTCCGCGACCCGGTTCGATCACATCGGGTTGCTGCGGGGTGACCTCATCCGGGCTATGGTCGGGCTCTTCCATTGGCGGGTTCGTGCCGGGCAGTTCGGGTGGCGACTGCGGGTTGATGGTGTCGGGATCGGGGATCGCGGGGTCTTCGGGGCGGCTGGCCATGATGCGGGTCCTTTCGTGCGAAGCGATACCAACGTTACGCAGACAGCAGGCGACCGGTTCCGCGGGTCACGCTGCAAGCTTTTTGTCGCTTTATTGACAATATGACAAAGATAGCCGGACGATGTTGCAACTGCGAGACACGAAATTACCGCACTTTTGCTGGCCGGTGCGCATTCCGACGCATAAGAGCGACATATTGATTGTCAATTCATGACACAGACTGAAATGAGAACAAGGACAATTCCCATGGCTTATCAGGATAACATCCGCGCCAATGAACAGCTGATCGGCAGCAAAGACGGCAAATGGACCGGCATTGACGCCGAGTCGGTTGCCCGCATGCAGCTGCAGAACCGTTTCCGCACCGGTCTCGACATCGCGAAATACACCGCGAAGATCATGCGCGAGGACATGGCCGCCTATGATGCAGACGCATCGCAATATACCCAGTCGCTGGGCTGCTGGCACGGCTTTATCGCGCAGCAGAAGATGATCGCGATCAAGAAGCATTTCGGCACCACCAAGCGCAAGTATCTCTATCTGTCCGGTTGGATGGTCGCTGCTTTGCGCAGCGACTTTGGCCCGCTGCCCGACCAGTCGATGCACGAAAAGACCAGCGTGCCTGCGCTGATCGAAGAGCTCTACACATTCCTGCGTCAGGCCGATGCGCGCGAGCTCGATCTGCTGTTCACCGGCATCGACAAGGCGCGCGCCGCTGGCGACAGCGCCAGGGAGCGGGAGCTGCTCGCGCAGGTCGACAATTTCCAGACGCATGTCGTGCCGATCATTGCCGACATCGATGCCGGCTTCGGCAATGCCGAGGCCACCTATCTGCTCGCCAAGAAGATGATCGAAGCTGGTGCCTGCGCGCTTCAGATCGAAAATCAGGTGTCGGACGAAAAGCAGTGCGGTCATCAGGATGGCAAGGTCACCGTGCCGCATGAAGACTTCATCGCCAAGATCCGTGCCTGCCGCTATGCGTTCCTCGAACTGGGCGTCGAGGATGGCATCATCGTCACCCGCACCGATTCGCTGGGCGCTGGCCTCACCAAGCAGATCGCGGTGAGCAATGCGCCGGGCGATCTCGGCGACCAGTACAACAGTTTCCTCGATTGCGAAGAAATTGATCCGGCGACCGCGCGCAACGGCGATGTCATCCTCAACCGCGATGGCAAGCTGATGCGGCCCAGGCGGCTGCCCAGCAACCTGTTCCAGTTCCGCCCCGGCACCGGCGAGGACCGCTGCGTGCTCGACAGCATCACCAGCCTGCAAAACGGCGCTGATCTGCTGTGGATCGAGACCGAAAAGCCGCACGTTGAGCAGATCGCGGGCATGATGGACCGCATCCGCGAAGTCGTGCCCAATGCAAAACTCGTCTACAACAATTCGCCGTCGTTCAACTGGACGCTGAACTTTCGCCAGCAGGTCTATGACGCGATGGTGTCAGAGGGGCTCGATGTGTCCGACTATGATCGTGCCCAGCTGATGGATGCGAAATACGACGTTACCGAACTCGGCATCGCTGCCGACAAGCGCATCCGCACCTTCCAGGCCGATGGCGCCAAGCGCGCAGGGATCTTCCACCACCTGATCACGCTGCCGACCTATCACACCGCCGCGCTTTCGACCGACAACCTCGCACGCGAGTATTTTGGTGAGGCGGGCATGCTGGGCTATGTGCTCGGCGTCCAGCGTCAGGAACTGCGTCAGGGCATCGCCTGCGTGAAGCATCAGAACATGTCGGGCAGCGACATTGGTGACGCGCACAAGGAATATTTCGCTGGCGAGGCGGCGTTAAAGGCAGGCGGCGTCAACAACACGATGAACCAGTTCGGGTAACCACACGGCGCATCGCGCGCGATTACAAGTTTTCCTGGCACGAGTTTTCCTGGGGAGGAAAAGGGCAATCCGCCGGTGGCAACATCGGCGGATTTTCCCTTGTGGAATTGTCGCGCATCGGCCCAATGCCCCGCCAGCGTGATGCGCGCCTGCCCCTTGCCCTTTGCCGCAACCTTCTTTAGACGCACGCGCTTGATCACCGCGACGCGGGCGTGGCGAAACTGGTAGACGCGCCAGATTTAGGTTCTGGTATCGCAAGATGTGGGGGTTCAAGTCCCTTCGCCCGCACCATCATGGCGATGGCCGGGAAGGGAACCAACGCCCTTTCGAAACAATGGAAAGACAAGAGTTTAAGCCGATGCAGATTGTCGAGACGCTGAACGAAGGCCTCAAGCGGGCCTATACCATCACCATTCCCGCCAAGGATCTTGAAGCCCGGGTGGATGCCGAGGTGAAAAAGATCGCTCCGCAGGTGCGCATGCCCGGTTTTCGCCCCGGCAAGGTGCCCGCCAATCTGATTCGCAAGATGCACGGCGAATCGCTGCATGCCGATGCGCTGAACAGCTCGATCCAGGAAAGCGTTGATAAGGCGATCCGCGAAAACGGACTGCGCCCGGCGATCCAGCCTGCCGTCAACCTCAACGATGATTATGCCGCAGGGCAAGATGCCGAGGTCAAGATCGCGCTTGAGGTGCTGCCGCAAGTTCCGACCCCGTTGATCGACAACATCACGCTCGAAAGGCTGATGGTCGAGCCCGGCGAGGCTGCGGTCACCGAGGCGCTGCAGCGCATCGCTGATGGCCAGAAGAGCTACACCACGGCGACCAAGACCTACAAGGCCCAAGACGGCGACCAGGTGCTGATTGATTTTGAAGGCAAGGTCGATGGCGTGCCGTTTGATGGCGGCAAGGGCGAAGGCATGGCTGTGGTTATCGGATCGGGCCAGCTGATTCCGGGATTCGAAGACCAGCTCATCGGCCTCAAGGCCAATGACGAGGCTTTGATCAATGTCACTTTCCCCGAAGATTACGGCAGCAAGGATCTGGCCGGCAAGGCTGCTACCTTTGACATTGTCGTGGGCGAAGTCAAAAAGCCCGGCGAGACCAAGATCGACGACGATTTCGCCAAGGCGCTGGGGCTGGAAAGCCTCGAACAGCTGACCGGGCTGGTCAAAGGCCAGCTGGAACAGGAACTGGGTGGCCTCAGCCGCACGCACATGAAGCGTCGCCTGCTCGATCAGCTTGCAGCGAGCCATGACTTTGAGGTGCCGCCCTCAATGGTCGAGGCCGAGTTCAACCAGATCTGGGCGCAGCTCGAGCAGGAAGCCGCGCAGGAAGAAGACGCCGATGCCGCGCGCGCGGAAATGGAAAAGGATCGCGACGAATATCACGCCATCGCGGTGCGCCGCGTGCGCCTTGGCTTGCTGCTCTCCGAGATCGGCCAGGCCAACGGGGTAGAGGTGACGGCGCAGGAAATGAACATGCTGATCGCGCAGGCCGCCCAACAGTATCGTCAGGAAGATCGCCAGCGCTTCGCCGAATACATCCGCAACGATGCGATGGCCGCAGCCCAACTGCGCGCGCCGATGTATGAAGACAAGGTGGTCGATTTTCTGTTCGACAAGGCGACGATCACCGAACGCAGCGTGACCCGCGAGGAGCTGGAAGCGGCGATTGAGGCGGAAGATGATGGCGGCCCCTCCGGCGACCATGTCCACGGCCCCGATTGCGACCATGATCACGATCACGATCACGCCGCCGCTGAAAAGCCCAAGGCCAAAAAGGCCGCGCCTAAAAAAACTGCGGTGAAGAAGGACGCTAAAGCAGCGCCTGCTGACGCAGCACCTGCTGAATCTGTGACGACTGAGGAAGCAAATCCAGTCGCGAAAAAGGCACCGGCAAAGAAGGCCGCGCCCAAGGCAGCAACTGCTGATGCTGAAGCCAAGCCTGCTGCAAAAAAGGCTCCGGCCAAGAAGGCAGTTGCGAAGAAAGCTTGAGGCGCCTGCCACTGCCAACCCCTCTCCCTCGATGGGAGAGGGTTGCGCAGACTTATGAGCGCAGCGAATTGGTCGAAGCTGGGTGAGGGTGAAAGCGTCGCCGCGCCCCTTTCCGCCCTCGTCCAACTGCGCCCAGCATCGCTTGCGCTCGGCAAGGCTCTGTATCCTTCTCCCATCAAGAGAGATGGTTTGCAGGCGACCATTGTGCGACCTCGCCGCCATCAGGGCTTGAACTCTTTGGGAAACAGGCCGATTTAGGTGGCTGACATACAGCTGATACACAAGCGCAGAAAGAAAGCCGGTTTATGCACGATACCATCCGCGATGCCCTGGTCCCGATTGTCATCGAGCAGTCGAATCGCGGTGAACGCAGCTTCGACATTTTCTCGCGGTTGCTGCGCGAACGCATCGTATTTGTGACCGGCGAGGTTGAGGACAACATGGCCTCGCTGATCGTCGCGCAGCTTCTGTTCCTCGAATCGGAAAATCCCAAAAAGGATATTTCGATGTACATCAATTCGCCCGGCGGCGTGGTGACGGCGGGCATGGCGATCTATGATACCATGCAGTATATCCGTCCGCGCGTCGCGACCGTGTGCATCGGCCAGGCCGCATCAATGGGCAGCTTTCTGCTCGCGGCGGGTGAACCGGGGATGCGCACCGCGCTGTCCAATGCGCGCATCATGGTGCACCAGCCATCGGGCGGCGCACGCGGCATGGCCTCCGACATCGAAATCCAGGCGCGCGAGATTTTGCGCATCCGCAAGCGCATGAACGATCTTTATGTGCAGTTCACCGGCAAGAAGCTGGAAGACATTGAGCGCGCGATGGACCGCGACACGTTTCTTGAAGCAGACGAGGCCAAGGCATTCGGCCTTGTCGATCATGTGATGGACAAGCGCCCGGCCCCGAGCGAAGACGCAAGCAAATAGCAACGTCTTTGGGCTATGAGCGTCCAGTGTTAGCCGCCTGTTGCATGTTGAAATCTGCGCGCGATGCATTAGGCTGATTCAGGTGGGGCTCTGCCAGACATGCGTCAGAGCATAAGGAAGCAATATGACGAAGCTGAGCGGTTCCGATTCAAAGAGCACTTTGTATTGCTCTTTCTGCGGCAAATCGCAGCATGAAGTCCGCAAGCTGATTGCCGGTCCCACAGTGTTCATCTGCGATGAATGCGTGGAGCTGTGCAACGACATCATCCGTGAGGAATCAAAAGCAGGTCTGGCGGGCAAAAAGGATGGCGGCGTGCCGACCCCGCAGGAGATCTGCGATGTCCTCAACGATTATGTTATCGGCCAGAACCGCGCCAAGCGGGTGCTCTCGGTCGCGGTGCACAACCATTACAAGCGGCTGAACCATTCAGGCAAGGGCGGCGGCGAGGTTGAGCTCGCCAAATCGAACATCCTGCTCGTCGGCCCGACCGGTTGCGGAAAGACATTGCTCGCGCAGACACTGGCGAAGACCTTCGACGTGCCCTTCACGATGGCGGATGCGACAACGCTGACCGAAGCGGGCTATGTTGGCGAAGATGTCGAGAACATCATCCTCAAGCTGCTCCAGGCCTCTGACTATAATGTTGAGAAGGCGCAGCGCGGCATTGTTTACATCGATGAGATCGACAAGATCAGCCGCAAGGCTGAGAACCCCTCGATCACCCGCGATGTGTCCGGCGAGGGCGTGCAGCAGGCTCTGCTCAAGCTGATGGAAGGCACCACCGCCAGCGTGCCGCCGCAGGGCGGACGCAAGCATCCGCAGCAGGAGTTTCTGCAGGTCGACACCACCAACATCCTGTTCATCTGTGGCGGTGCGTTTGCGGGGCTGGAAAAAATCATCGGAGACCGTCTGCAGGGCAAGTCGATCGGCTTTGGCGCGCATGTCGCCGCGCCCGAAGAGCGCAAGACGGGCGAGATGCTGACCAAGACCGAGCCCGAAGATCTGCTCAAGTTCGGCCTGATCCCCGAGTTTGTTGGCCGCCTGCCGGTCATCGCGACGCTCGAAGACCTCGATATCGGCGCTTTGGTGCAGATTCTGAAAGAGCCCAAGAACGCGCTGATCAAACAGTATCAGAAGCTGTTCGAGCTTGAGGACGTTGACCTCAGCTTCACCGAGGACGCGCTCGAGGCGATTGCCAAAAAGGCCATCGAGCGCAAGACAGGAGCGCGCGGGCTGCGCTCGATCGTCGAGAGCATGTTGCTCGATACGATGTTTGAATTGCCTGGCATGAAGGGCGTGTCCGAAATCGTGGTCGACAAGGATGTGGTCGAGGGCCGCAAGGACCCGATCCAGGTGTTCGCCAACAAGGACAAGGTAGAGGCAGGGGACGCCGCCTGACCCCAACGTTTTCTGTCTGACGGGCAAGGCGCGTCGAAATTAATAGGGTGCGGGTTTCCCGTGCCCTTTTTGTTGGGCCAATGGCGGGGACGATTCGTCATGTCCGGACACGTTTGTTAACCATACGGCGCCAACGGCGTGGCATTTTTGCCGCACTTGCGAACAATGCGACCAGTTGTTGCAATCCGGGGGCGATAGGTCAATCGCCGGCGCCGATTGAAATAATCCATATTTTACAGCGTATTGCGTGATGCATCCCGGCTGTATCCCGGGGATGACTGCGCCTGACTTCTAAGTGTCACATATTTTTCACATCGGTTTCGCTTTTCTGCCCTTAGCGGCAACTAGTGCGCCGATCAGCTCTGTTTGAGAGTGCGCTTTCATCTGTCGCTGGTGTTGCAAGGCGACAAGAACGGGGAACGAACAATGCAATTTCGCTATTATCTCGCAGCGAGCGCTGCCACTCTTTCGCTGGCCTGCGGGCTGGCTGCAGTTCCGGCCCATGCGCAGGAAACCAGCTCAACAATCCGTGGTGATGTAACCGGAGACGGTGCCGCTCTTCCCGGTGCGCAGGTGCGCATCATCCATACGCCTTCGGGCACTGTTTCGAGCACGACCACCGACAGCAACGGCACGTTCAGCGTCAGCGGTCTGCGTCTCGGCGGCCCGTTCGTGGTAGAAGTCAACGCTGGTGGCTATGAACAGTCATCGGTGACCGAAATTTTCCTGCAGGCTGGTCAGCCGGTGCGTATTCCGGTTGCGTTGCAGTCGCAGGCTGTGATCGTCGTGACAGCGTCGTCGATCGGCCGTGGAACGGCGCTCGAATCGGGCGCTGGCACCGTGCTGAGCGCGCGTGACATCGCCGGAGTGTCAAACGTCAACCGCGACATCCGCAACCTCGCCGCGCGCGATCCGCGCGTCAACCTTGACCCCACCAACGGCGGCGCCATCTCGATTGCCGGACAGAACAACCGCTT
>NZ_JBGTFM010000210.1:0-6142 GCF_041747255.1 Blastomonas sp.
ACGTCGGCGAACAGCCCCGATTGCATCCAGTCACGCAGACTGCTGTCAGATGGGTGCGGACCGGGCTCTGGCATGTTCGAGTCTCCTGAGCGGGCCACGCGCAGGCATGTGCAGCCCCGGGTCGATCAAAATGGCAGGCCCAGTGTCAGGTCTAGACCAGCGAGCGACGATTCTGCAACCGGGAGAAGCATGTGCGAAAACGGCAAGAGATAATGCGACATAAATCGCACAATGGCGACTGCGCAAACTGCCGATCAATCAACGCGCGAGTCCTGAGCCATCGTGACCGCCTGCGCCGCATGTGATGCTGTTGTCCCCGATCTGGCGGACCGTACAGACCGGATTGCCACCAATGGTGAGCGTCGCCCCACCCTTGACCGCAATCCGCACAGGTCCGTCGATTGACACCCGCGCGGTGACCGGACCCTCGCCCGTAAAATCAAGCGAAGTCATGGCAAGCCCCGCGCCTTCGATTGTGCCGTCGCCCAGCATGGTGACACGTCCCGTCTGCGCCTTGCCGGCCACCACCATACGGCCCGACCCGTTGAGGCTGAGCGTGGCGGCGGGGCTGGCAATGCGATCAATCTCCACCAGACCGGTGCCGTCCAGTGTCGCGCTCGCCTTGTCGCCGCGCAGCTGATCAATCCGCAGGTTGCCGTTGCCCAACACCGCAACCGCGCTGATGGCGCGCGCATTGAGCACGACATGCAGCTCTGGTGCAGGTTCGGACGGGAGGTTGCGCGCTTCGGCGGGCGCATTTCGCCGGGCGCGACGCACATAGACGGTGTCGCCCTGCACCCGAATGGTCAGGGCTTCTAGCGCCCGTGGATCGCCCGTCGCGAACGCGAAGGGCGCGGTGTCAGAGCGAATCTCGACCGATACATCGCCTTCCACCCGCACCCGATCAAACGCGCCAAGGGTGAAGCGGCGCTCAGCCGCGTGCGCAACATCTGCGCACCCGAGTATTGCCAAAACCAGAAGCAGCCAGCGCATCATGCGTGTGCCTGCCCCCACTCGACCCAACCCAGAAACTTGGGAGTCCTGGGCAAATAACGCGCGTCACCATCGCCCAGCCGGAAGCCCGCAGCGCTGAACTGCCCGGACACCGGGCGGGTGAGATGGCAGCCCCCGGCGATTTTCTTCCACACAGGCTCGATCCTGCGCTGCCATCTCGCTGCGGACGCATCCGGCGCGCGTCCATGTTCAAGGAACAAGATTGTGCCACCCGGCTTCAGCACGCGCCGCATCTCGGCGAGCACGCGGCCCGGATCCTGAACCGAACACAACGTGAAGGTGGTCATCACCGTGTCAAAACTCGCGTCGTCAAAGGGCAGCGACTCGGCAACACCTGCACGAAAATCCACGTCCAGACCGGCCGCCTGCGCTTTTGCCCGCGCGGCATCGAGCAAAGCCGGAGAAGGGTCGACGCCGGCAAGGCTGGTCAACCGGGCGTGATCATAATGCGCGATGTTGATGCCGCCACCGCAGCCCAGTTCAAGCACCGCGCCCGTGGCCTGTGGCACGACCCTCGACCGCGCGCGCTCAACCGCCGGCTGACTGCAGCAGAAGGTGATCATCCGCGGCATGATGTGCCGGTCCCAGAAATTCGGTGGGGTGGCTGCAATCTGGCCTTGCGATACGCTCACCTGCGGTTCCCTCGCACCGGCGCAGGATGCACCTTCATCAAAGAGTGTCTAGCATGATCGAGCGCACCGCAACCGGTTTCGCACGCCGGAATATGGCCCCACTTATCCGCAGCTCATCGAGCCCGACCCCATCGCCTTGCTCTTGCACTTGGCCGAGCCCTTGATCGTGACATCGCCCGAGCCCATCAGGCTGGCATCGACCGCGCCATCCGATGCCATAGTGACATCGCCCGATCCGGCGATGGAGATATCGACCGCATCGCTGGTGAAGCCTTCACCCAGCACGCTGCCTGACCCGGCAATTGAGATATCGGCCGCATCGGCGCTGCCCGCCAGCCGGATCGACCCGCTGCCCGCGATAGAGCCCTTCAATGTCTTGGTCACGATCTGAGCAATGTCCGCGTCGCCAGATCCCGCAATGCTAAGCTTAACGCTGTCGCCTGCCATGCGATCCACCTTGGCCGCGCCAGAGCCTGCCAGTGCCAGTGCGCGCAGCGCCGGGGCGCTCACCTTGACAGTCGCTTCACCCTTGCTGCGCCCCAAACTCCAGTTGGACGGCTTGCGGCGAATGCTGAGTGCGCCATCCTTGACCTTGAACTGCAGCGCTTCGATCGCTTTCGGATCGCCGCTCGCGGTCACCGCATGGGCACCTGTGGTGAAATCCAGATCGTCGGGTCCTGCCACCGTGATCGAGTCGAAAGGTTCGCCAGCCCAGCTGCTCGTCCAGCCTTCGTCCGAATTTACGTCGGATTCAATCAACGATTCGGCGCTTTCGACCACGCCGCAAGCACCGAGCGCAGCGCACGCGGCGATCAGGGCAGCACCAGCTTTCCAGGTTACGGTCATTGCGAACTTCCTTTACCAGACATGTGTATTGCTGTGTTAATACACATGTCTGTGTGGCAGCGCAAGCGCTGCGATGTCAGGCCGCCCTAGCCCGCAGCATCAGGATCGCCGATCTTGTCCTGGGTGCGCGTCTCAAAATCGCTGGCCTCATGCCGCTCGTGCAGCTGTTCTTCCGCCGGGCCCCAGCTGCGGTTGACCATTCTGCCACGCTGTACTGCAGGGCGTGCAGCGATCTGTTCCGTCCAGCGCATAAGATGGGCATATTCATGCACCTGCAGAAACTCGGCGGCTTCATACACGGTGTTTGAAACGACCGCGCCATACCAAGGCCAGATGGCGATATCGGCAATCGAATAGCTGTCGCCCGCCATATAGTCATGGTCAGCCAGATGCCGGTTCAGAACATCAAGCTGGCGCTTCACCTCCATCGTGAAACGGTCGATACAATATTCGATCTTGAACGGCGCATACGCATAAAAATGGCCGAAACCGCCGCCCAGATACGGCGCGCTGCCCATCTGCCAGAACAGCCAGTTCAACGCCTCGGAGCGCTTTGCGGGATCAGTCGGCAAAAATGCCCCGAATTTTTCGGCGAGGTAGAGCAGGATCGAACCCGATTCGAACAACCGCGTCGGAGTCGGCGTGCTGCCATCCACCAGCGCGGGAATTTTCGAGTTGGGGTTGATCGCCACAAAATCGCTGCCGAACTGCGCGCCGCTGCGAATATCGATCAGCCAGGCATCATATTCTGCGCCGGAATGGCCCGCTGCGAGCAATTCTTCCAGCATGATGGTGACCTTTACTCCGTTCGGGGTCGCCATCGAATAAAGCTGCAACGGGTGCTTGCCGACGGGCAAAATGTGATCATGCGTCGCCCCTGCGACCGGTCGGTTTATGTTCGCAAACGCGCCACCGCTTTCCTTCTCCCAGGTCCAGATGGCAGGAGGCGCATAGTCTGCGGGATGATTTGTCATGGGTCGCGTTTCCTGTAGCTAGATTGCAAAACAAGAAAGGGCGGCCATCGCTGACCGCCCTTACCTGATTTTCACCTGATCAAGAGATCAGGGGCTGCTGGGCTCATCATCATCAGCGATGATGATGATGCCGCCGATGACAGCAGCTGCAGCAACCACACCGATAATGATACCGGTGGAGCCTTCTGCTTCGCTGTCTTCGCTTGCGATGCTGGCGGTACGGCTGACCGAAGTCGCCACCTGTGCCAGAACCGGTGCGCTGACCATGGTGGTCAGTGCAAGCGCAGCCAGTGCGGTCTTTGCAAGTTTCATTAGTATGTCCCTTCAGACGTGCTGCTAGCGATGGCTGTATTTCATATGCCGCTTGCTATTGCAATATGACTTACGCGCCATCAGAAAAATTCTGTCGTGCATTTCAAATGCTTCGTCGCAATCAAATAACCTCAAGCATTCCCAGACCAGCGAGATCTGCAGGAGCAAGCGACAGCGTTTGGGCAAACGGCACGCTATTGGTCAGCGCATAAAAACGTGCTGCGAGCGTTAACGACAGGCCCATATCGCTGTAGAAATCCAGATAGGCGCGATGCACCGGATCGTCTGCGGCATAGTCCGCTGCCTCGCGACCATTCTCGTCGCGCCAGCTGTGCACGACAAACTCGGCGCGCGAATCAGCCGATCGGCGGACCCCGGCAAGGAACAATTCGACCGCGCCGGAACGCACCGACCCACCGGCCGGAACAACCGTTTCGATTCGCGCTGCACGCACCATCCGGGCCAGTGCAAGATTGGCGTCGTCATCAGCAGACCCGGGGCATTCGACCATCCGCAAGGTCCGGATTGCCGGAAAGCCAGCGAGCATCGCGGCAAAGTCGCTCGGGCTCTCGCTGTCGATCAGGCCATGCAGTTCCACCGTGTGCGCATCGACCACGATGAATGGACCGAAGCTGGCATTAAGCATGGAGGGTTGTGCGCCCCACGCATCGTCCGTCGCAAACGCCGCCGCATCGATTATGAGCGTCTCGGCGGCGCGCGGCACATTCGCCTGCGCAGCCGACCCGAGCGCCATAAGCGCTGCCAGCAGCAAGCTGAGATGACGAAGCGGGAAAATGGTGGTGCGCATATCTGACAATTCGCTCGCAGGATGGATGACATCACAGCCATCGCAGCTTCGCTTTGCCGAGCTCTTGCAGAATATGGTGAGCAAAGAGGGTTAGGGCCGGATTAGCGGGCCGCATCACGTCAACCAAGGCACTGTAGTTGCGCGATTGTTTTGGCGGACATGGTAAATCGCCCAACGCATCTCCGCAAAACCATGCGTTTTTATCGTTGCGCGTGAATTGGCTCTCGACTCCCCCGCGCTGGCCCGGCAAAGTCCACGCGGAACAAAAGGGGGGCAGCGATGGTCGCCATCGTCAGAACTGTGGCCTATCTGGGGCTTGAGGCGCGCAGCGTTGAGGCGCAGGTGCAGATCGCGCCGGGGCTGAACAAGGGCATTGCCATCGTTGGCCTGCCCGACAAGGCGGTTGGTGAAAGCCGCGAGCGGGTGCGCGCCGCCATCGCCGCGCTCGGCCTGTCGCTGCCGCCAAAGCGCATCACGGTCAACCTGTCGCCTGCGGACCTGCCCAAGGAAGGCTCGCATTACGATCTGCCGATTGCGCTTGGTCTGCTCGCCGCGATGGGGATCATCGATCCCGAACTGCTCAGCGAGTATGTCGCGGTCGGCGAACTGGCGCTTGATGGACGAATCGCGGGCTCGCCGGGCGTGCTGCTTGCAGCGCTGCATGCATCATCGGTGGACTGCGGACTGATCTGCCCGGCAGCGCAGGGGGCAGAGGCGGCATGGGCAGGCGGCATTGATGTGATCGCCGCGCCCGACCTGTTGACCCTGCTCAACCACCTCAAGGGCCATGGTCGGATCGCCCCGCCCGCGCCCGGCATCGCCGAAGAACCGGTGCGTGGCGCTGACCTCAAACAGGTCAAGGGGCAGGAGACGGCAAAGCGTGCGCTCGAGATTGCCGCCGCCGGGGGGCACAATATGGTGATGATCGGGCCGCCAGGCGCGGGAAAATCATTGCTCGCCTCATGCCTGTCGGGGATATTGCCACCCTTGACCGCCGAAGAGGCGTTGGAGGTCTCGATGGTCGCCTCGGTTGCCGGAACGCTGGAGGGCGGACGGATCAGCCGCGCGCGACCGTTCCGCGCGCCCCATCACAGCGCATCGATGGCCGCGCTGGTCGGCGGCGGGTTGAAGGTGCGGCCGGGCGAGGTCTCGATGGCGCATCTGGGCGTCCTGTTTCTCGACGAATTGCCCGAATTCCAGCGCGCTGTGCTCGATTCGCTGCGCCAGCCGCTGGAGACCGGCGAGGTCTCGGTGGCGCGTGCCAATGCACATGTCACCTTCCCGGCCCGTGTCCAGATGATCGCGGCGATGAACCCATGCCGTTGCGGCCATCTGGGCGATCCGGCACTCGGCTGCTCGCGCGCGCCGCGCTGCGCTGCAGATTATCAGGCCAAGGTGTCAGGCCCGCTGCTCGACCGCATCGATCTGCATGTCGAGGTTGAAGCCGTCACCGCCGCCGACCTCACATTGCCTCCGCCCGCCGAGGGGTCGCAGCAGGTCGCGGCCAGAGTCGCCACCGCCCGCGCGCTGCAAACCGCGCGCTACGCAGGGATCAA
>NZ_JBGTFM010000211.1:0-4582 GCF_041747255.1 Blastomonas sp.
AATATCTTCAACGATGGTGGCACCACCTTCGACACCGACATACCACTGACCGTCACGGGCAAATGCCGGTGTGGTCAGGGCGGTTGATGCAAGCGCCAGTCCTATGACTAACTTTCGCATACTTAATCCCCTTATAAATAGGTTTTGGAACGACAACTCGGAAACGTTACTAGCGGCAACACCCCTGTGGCGCAAGCGTGGTTTTGCCCAGAGTGTTGCCAAAATGTCGCCATATTGGGGGTCTTAAACAAAAAAATGCCATGTCGTTACAAGGGATTGGTTTCTTGATTTGGTTCCAAAAGAATCGTGGGGAAATCGGTTATGCAGCAGGTTGCAAGCCAACAGTGCGCAATACGATGAGTAAAGCGGACAGCGCTGCCCGGGCCTCCGCATCGATAATGTCACCGCCTGCCGGGGCGGCGACTGCATCGGTCGATGTCCAGATGGTACCGTTACAGAAACGGATCATCGCAGCTGCGCGATCATAAACCCGCATGCCCGCGAGCGGCGATACGAACCGCCAGCCGCCCGCGGTAAACAACGCCAGCGCGCCCGCCCGGCCGCTCCATGCACCAACCGGATCGGGGCCGACAATCCACAACTGCCCTTCGGCAGGTGTCAGCGCTGATGGATCGTTTGCCAGCGCTTCGGCGCTCCCGGTGGTGATCGCATCAAGCACAACGATCGCTTCATTGTGCAGGATTTCCTTTTGGCTTTGCGCTGCAAACAGCAGCGGCATGGCAAGATTCGGGGTGTACGATGTCATGCGCCAGTCCTTTTGCCGACTTGTTGTAATGCGATGCGGAATGTCTCTTGTGGCCGATTATGGGCCGGGCAGCGCTACCAGCAGCGGCGCGGATATGCCGAGCGAGCCCAATTGCTCTATCCTGGCCGCCAGTGATGCAGTTGCGGCCGCCTGTGCAGCTGCCAAGGCGGCAGCGTTGATGATCGCCGACGGCGCATCGGCATTCTGCTCGTGCACAACCACCCCGTCAGCCAACAGCGTGACCCGATAAGCTTCCCGGTCTTCAGCCAGAGGGGAATCGACGCCGTCGCGCCAGGCAAAGCCAGCCCTGCTGCGTCGCACCCAGTCGAGCCGCAACGCGCCTTCGGGCAACATCGACCAGCGGCCGTGCACCGGGGCAAGCGGCTTGGCCGCGCGCCCTGAAAATGGCAGATCGGCAAATACGGGGATTGCATCGCCCTTGCCCAAAGCCCCGACACGCAGCGCTGCTCCGGCGGCAATCCGCGATGGGTCAAGCAACCCCAGGGCTTCGTCGACCATGACGAACGGTTCGCCCGCAACATGCCCCAACATCCGGTCTTCGGTGCCGCCACGCCCGCGCCAGAGGCCGGACAACCTGAACTGTGCGTCGCCCAGCGGTTCGACACGGGAGAACTGGATCGCTTCGTCACCCACCATCGCAAGGTTCGCCCCGCGCGCCAGCGCTTCCTGACCGGCATTGGCCAGCACGAATGGCCCGTCGCGAAGCAACGCGACGGTCATGCTATTCAGGTCATCGCGCAAAAGCGCCGTGCCGGCGGGCAGCGCGTCCAGCGCAACGCCCAATGTCGCAGGCACCCGGATATAGTCGAGAACATCGCCAAGCGAACCATCAGCCTCGACCAGATGCACATGTGCGCCGCGCCAGCCAGCTGATACCCCTGCGACAGCAAGCCCGACATGCGGCGCGGCCATTGGTCGGTCCATCGGCGAAGGCATATCAAACAGCGCCAGAGCCGTTGTGCCAACGGGCTGGTCGGGGGTGTTGATGCTGCGCCCCGGATCATCGGCCAGCACCAATCCGGGCCCGAGAATTTCGAAACGACTCAGGGTCATATCGATGCCGGCTGCGTCCCAGTTCCAGCGCGTGACGCGCCAGACACCGGGAAGACCATCAACCTGAACCAGCCCGCCGGGCATCGCGTTCAGATCAATCACCGAACTGCGCAGTTCAACCCACTGCAGCGCCTGCACGGCAATACGCTTGAGACGCTCTGCGACACGCTGGGCCGCCACTGCCGACAGCACGGCAGGAAAATCGAGTTGCAGGCCCCGTCCGCTGGTGGATGTGCCCGCCCGCCGCAGGCCGGGTTGATAATCACGCTCAGGATCATAATAACGCAGCGCCAGCGCGCCATCACGACGCGCCGCCTGTTGCAATGTCATGTCGCCGTCAGCGTCATTGGTGGCACGCGCCAGCAGATTACTGGTCTCAACGCGACCCAGATTGTCATCACCAGGCAAGGCCATGTCGTGCAGGCGACCAGTGATGTGTCCGTCGCGCTCGGTCAATGCTATCGGAAAACCTGTCGCCAGCAGGCGAATCGCATCCCGCCGGGATTCGCCGCCAAGCGCGATCCCGGTCACCGCCGCCTCATCACCTGCCAGCACCACCACGCCCGCAGCCTCAGCCAGTGTCGCCAGCGAAATATCGCCATGGTCAGCCATCACCTCGAAGGTCAGCGATGGCAGCCGGTTGCCGAAGGCTTCAAGCTGCATGTCCTCGAACACGACATAGACCAGCCCGCGATAGGCCGGGCACTGGCCAAGCCCCTCGGCCGCAGCAAGCAGCGGGTCGGCGGACTGGTTACCCAGCCCATGATGGACGCGAAATCCGGTTTCACTGGTAAACACCCCATCGCTTCCGCGCAGCAGGTTGCCCTCTGCCCAGATGCGTCCGATGCCGATGATCGGGCGGCTGGACAGGGCCACCGCAAAGGAGACCGAATAGTTGTAGCTGGTCGTACTGGGGCGCCCCTTGCCGCCGCCCTGGCGTACGCGACGTTCTTGCAAATCGGTCGACCAGATAACCGTGCCCGCCAACCGCACGCGGCCATACACTTGCGGCAGTTCGCTGCCATATTGCGAACTCTGGATCGCAAGGTCTTTGAGCCTTGGCCCTTCGCGCGATGGCGGCCTGAACAGGACGTTCTGGTCGATGCTGCGGCCCACCAGCGCGCCAAGCGCGCCGCCGATCGGCCCGCCCACCAGGGTGCCGACCGTGCTGAGCACCAATGTCGCCATGGTTACAAATCCTCTTGCAGGCGCCAGCGGCGCACAACCGGCCAGGGGGTAGGCAGCGGCATGGCGACGACCCGGCCAATCCCGGCATGGGCGTGGATGATCTGCGCGCCGCCGTACACGAGCAGATGAAACTGATCGGGTGCAGGCTGGCACAGCAGCAGATCGCCAGCACTCGCTGCGGCCTCCGGGCCAATGATCCTGAAACCGCAAGATTGGGCCCAATCATCGAAGCGGATCAGCACGCCGCCGCGAAGCCGGTAATCCGACGGGGGATCGACGCGCCACCCGGCGCGCGCCAGCGCCACCACCGCCAGCCCCACGCAATCGAGACCCGTTTCAGCCGAGCGGCCATGCAGACGAAACGGCACGCCAATCAGGCCAGATGCTCGATCGGCAAAGCGCTTTGCCAGCATGCTGCGTGAAATAGCCATCACAACGCTGCAAACCGGGTTAGCAGGTCATTGCCCGGCAAATGCGGTTCGCCGCGAAAATTGACGGCATTGCCAAAGCGCGTGGCACAGGTGGCCAGCGTCTTGTCGCATCCCTCAATCAGGATTGCGCGGTCGCCGGGCTGCGGGATGGCTGCGGCGTTCGATACAAGCTGCAAGGCTGCGCCATCTGCGGCTTCAATAAAGGCCTCAAGCCCGGCATTGTCCCCGCTCACCCAGCGCAGCCTGCCTCCTGCCAGCGCGCTTGCCATGGTAGGATCGATAGCGGCGAAGGTCACACCTGACGCAGACACGCTCGCAACCTCAGCGCACCGTTCAAAGGCGCTGCGGTTGAGCCCGCATTCCCGATCGCAAAATGCAGCGCGGCAAGACGGCGACGTCACCGGCGCAAAACCCTCATCGAGCCGCGCCTTGACGCCCTGCAACTCCGCACTGAAGCGCATGCCATTGCGCGACACCGCGCCGAGCGTGCCTGACCAAAACCAGCCGATGCCCTGATTGGGCAACAGCCAGTCGACCAGGCCGATCCGCACAGCTGCTGCGTCCCAGCGCCCGGTGGCCAGAACGTCGCTGCGAATCAGATCGTGGGTAAGCACGCCGCCGATATCCAGATCGAGCGCGTCCAGCCCGTCATCGGCCTCAATCGCCGAGGGCATCATGCCAGGCGCGGCGCGGTAGGTGAATTGGTCCACCAGCAGATCGCGGTCATGGGTTGCAAAGCCGAGCACAATGCCATCGCGCCGTTCCAGGCGCCAGACCATGGCGATGGTCTCCAGCGGCTGATCAAACCAGCGTGTCCTCATGCCGCCTCGCGGATTTCGACCAGCGGCACCGAGGCGACCTCGCCCGCCGCAAAGGTCGCCATGCCGGTGGTCAGCGCATCTTCGGCAAAGCGCACGGGGACATCGAACAGATAGCCCGCGCGCACCGCCGTGCCGGGCGGCGGGGGAACATCGAAGCGCACAATGCCGTTTTCAACAAGCTGCCATCCACTGGCGGGCGCGCCGTCCAGTGAGACCAGCACCGACCCGGCAACAGGCCGCGTGATCCGCCGCTCCTGCGGATCGGGGCCATCGCCATAACGCTTGACCAGCGCGAAGTCCGC
>NZ_JBGTFM010000212.1:0-13267 GCF_041747255.1 Blastomonas sp.
TTGTTAGCCAGTCAATGAAGGCCCTCATCGCGCCGGTCAGGGGTTGGTCTGGTGCAGTTAGCAGGTAATAAGCCAAACTCTGCCGGCGGATCTGTGTGAGCAGGGGCCTAATTAATCGGCCTGCGGCCAGATCACTCGCCATCGTTAGATCGTCACCCATCGCAATACCAAGCCCATCGCGTGCGGCGGTTATGCAATGTGTGAAATCCTGAAAGCGCAGGGTGCGCGTCACCTTGGATGGGTCCTTGCCTTGCGAGACGAAGAATTCGCGCCAATGTGAGCCATCGGGCTCGTCGATCAGCGTGTGCTTGAACAAGTCATCGATCCGGCGCACTGGGTAGGCGCCGTTCATCAGCCGGGGACTGCATACGGGGAACACGTCAAGTTGCCGAAGCATCGTGATATTCCGATTTGGCCATTCGGGCCGCCCATACCGGATTTCGATATCAGCGTGGTAATTGTTTAATTGGCTGGTCGGAAGCACTGTTATAGACACGTTTGGATACTGATTCAGGAAAGTCGGCAGCCGCGGGATGAGCCAAGCATTCGTGAGACCGGGCATGCAGGCGATGACCATATCACCATCAAAGGTCTCGCTGCTCACACTTCGCAGCGCGGCGTAGATATCGTCGAATGCCTTGGTCAGGTAGGGAAGCAACCGCCGCCCGTTGGAGGTCAGCTGGATCCCGCGTCCGGCCCGGCGCGTCAGAGTGACGCCAAGCGCCTCTTCCAGCGACTTGACTTGTTTGCTGATGGCACCGTGAGTGACGTAGAGTTCTTCTGCTGCGTGGCTCAAATTGCCCCGTCGCCCTGCGGCTTCGAAGGCGCGGAGCGCGCTAAAGGGTGGAAGACGACGCAGCGAACCCGTGCTTTTCTCCTGTTCCTTTTCTTTCATCTCGGCCCGGCCATGCTCTCCGTGATGTGAGTTTTCGTCCATTAAATTAGAATTTTCCTGCTGTTGTTATAATCAAACTCACAGCCTAGCGTAGTTTCAAATCAACGCAAGTCTCCTGAGGAAGGCCATGATGACCACAAAGGCTCCAGCCCAGAAGGACACTGCCGTCTACAGTGCCACGATCAAGTTGTTCGGCTCGGAACCCGATCCCGTTTTCGAAGATCGCGGAAGAATGGAGCGCTTGTGGGGACGAAACTGGGGGTGCAACAATGATGTCGGCCAGATCCACGCGGTCCTGATGCATCGTCCGGGTTCTGAGTTTGATGTAATCGATCGTAACAAGACGATCGAACAGACCGGCGGATATGGCGATGTCGATGAAGGCTGGTATTGGCAGAGCCGCGACATTCCGGATCTGGAAGAGTTGCAAGCACAGCATGACGGGTTGGCAAATGCGCTGCGCGCCGAAGGCGCTGAAGTGATCTACCTCGAAGGTGTAACTGGCGGTCGGTTCAAATCGGTTTACACGCGCGATTCTTGCATCGCGGTGCCCGGCGGTGCGATCGTCACGCGCCTCGCTCCTCGTATGCGGCAGGGCGAAGAACAGGTTGTCACCCGCGCGCTGGCACGGGCCGGTGTGCCGATACTGCGAACCTTACAGGGCCGCGCGATGGCCGAAGGTGGCAGCTTTGCCTGGCTCAACTCGAAAACCGCTGTGATCGGGCGAGGTATCCGTCAGAACGATGAAGGTATTGCTCAGATCCGCGATGTTCTGGCTCATGTCGGCGTTGAATTGCTGGTCGTCGATCTGCGCGGTTATGACATTCACATTGACGGGCATTTTCTGATGATCGCACAAGATCTGGCACTTGTCTGGACGCAGGGGCTGCCCTTCACTTTCCTTGAAAAGCTCAAAGAGTTGGGCATCCGCGCCATAGAAATGAGCGAGGCCGACAATCGCTGGATCGTGAACGGCATTGCAGTGCGGCCGCGGCGTGTACTGATGCCCGACGGGATTTCCGACGCTACGCGCTCTGAGCTTGAAGCCGAAGGCGTCGAGATCGTCATCGTGCCGTATGACCGGATGCAGATGAACGGCGGTGGGATTCATTGCTCGACTTCGCCGCTGATTCGAGAGAGCGTCAATTAACTACTTAACCAAGAAACCAATAGGGAGATCGTAATAAAATGGGAGTTCGCAGAACACTTTTGACCGCTACGGCGCTCACGGCTGTTGTCGCATCAGGTACCGGAGTGGCTTATGCACAGGATACGCTGACCATCGCATCATGGGGCGGCGTTTATCAGCAGGCTCAACGTGATGCATGGTTCAATGTCGTAGAAGAAGAACTCGGCATCAAAATCATCGAGGATACTACCTCTGGTGCAGCTGATGTCCGCTTGCAGGTTGCCTCGGGCAGCCCGACATGGGATTTGACTCAGCAAGGTAATTACAGTTGTGCCTTATTGGAAAGCGAGGGCAATGTCGAGATGCTGAGCGACGAAATTCTCGCGATTCCCGGCATCCCCGACAGCATGAAGGGTAAGGGTTGGATTTCCAACCTAGTCTATGGGGCCGTGCTGGCACGCAACGACGAAGTCTATTCTGACGACAAGCCGAACTCTTGGGCCGATTTTTGGGATACAGAGACGTATCCGGGGCCGCGTAGCCTACGCCGCAGTCCGGTCTACAATTTGGAAGCTGCCTTGATCGCGGACGGCGTGCCAATGGATGAACTTTACCCGCTCGACACCGAACGCGCCTTCAAAAAGCTTGAAGAGATCAAGGATGATGTGGCGGTATGGTGGAGTTCGGGCGCGCAATCCGCGCAGGTTCTTCAGGATGGAGAGGTCGATATGGCGATGGTCTGGAACGGTCGCGCACAATCCATCGCCGACGAGGGTGCCCCGTTCAGCATTACTTGGGAAGAGCAGATCGTGCTGACTGATTGCTGGGTCATCCCGAAAGGAACCAAGAACAAGGACTTGGCGATGAAGGCGATCGAGATCATGAGCCGTCCCGAGGTGCAAGCGCGGATCGCGTTGTTTATCAATTACGGTCCGGCGAACTCTGATGCCTTTGATACCGGTGTCATCCCCGAGGACGTAGCTAATGGCCTGCCCAGCCATCCCGACAACAGCGCAAAAGGCTTTGTGCTGGACTCAAATTACTGGGCCGCGAATCTCGACACGCTTACCCAAGAATTCGACTTCTTCATCCAGAACTGATCATTCATGGCTGATATATCCAGAACGACCGGCCCTGCTACTGCCGGGCCGGACATCGTCTCGGCGGTGACGGGCCGGGACAAGGCCTTGCCGATCCACGTGCATTCACTGGTCAAGACTTACGGCGAATTCTATGCGCTTGATAACGTGAGCATCGACATCCAGAGCGGTGAATTTATGACGCTTCTGGGCCCTTCCGGGTCAGGCAAGACGACTTTGCTGATGGTGCTGGCCGGATTCGTGCGCCCTGATAGCGGTTCGGTGAAATTCGGTGACGACGAAATTCTGCTGCTGCCGCCGCACAATCGCGATATCGGCATGGTGTTTCAGAACTACGCGCTGTTTCCGCATATGACGGTCGCTGAGAATCTCGCCTATCCGCTGAAACTTCGCAGCATCGGCAAGGCTGAAATCGGTGAGCGTGTTGGCCGGGCGCTTGACCTCGTGCAGATGAAAGAGCTGGGTGATCGCAACATCAACGCGTTGTCGGGTGGCCAGAGACAGCGCGTGGCGCTGGCGCGAGCGGTGATCTTCGAGCCGCGCATCCTGTTGATGGACGAACCCCTTTCGGCACTTGACAAGAACCTGCGCGAGCAGATGCAATTTGAGGTTCGTGCCCTGCATGATCGTTTGGGAATAACCACTGTCTATGTCACCCACGACCAACGCGAGGCGTTGACCATGTCGGACCGGATCGCCGTGATCAATGAGGGCTGCATACAACAGGTCGATCCGCCACAGCGCCTCTATGAGCGGCCCGAGACTTTCTTCGTGGCCAGCTTTATCGGAGAGACTTACCGTCTCCCGGTCGAGGTCAGGAATGGGTCTGCCAGCCTGTTCGGACAACCAATCAAGATCGAGGCTGTTCCGACCTCAAATAGGCCCGATCAAATCCTAATCTTGCGCCCCGAAATGCTTCACATCGCCGAGGGCTTACCGAGTGAAAACGAGAACCAGATTAGCGGGACGCTGCGCCAGAACGTGTTTCAAGGCGACAGTTTCGTCAGCTATATCAACATCCATGGAAATCACGAAATCGCTGTGCGCAGTCAGCATCGTAGCAACACTTCACTGCCGGAGCCCGGTAGCGAAGTGCGCCTTTCCTGGCTGGTGCAGGACACGGTGATCCTGGCCGAGGAGGACAAAGTATGAGCGCGCTCGACCCTGCGACTGGCGGGTTGCCGGAAAATGCGCAGGCGTTGGAGCGTCAGGCGCGTGCAGAACATCGCAAGCTGATGGCTCTTTCGCTGCCGGCTCTGATCCTTGTCGGCAGTTTGGTATTGGTACCTATCGGCTGGCTGTTCTGGATGTCGATCTATGGTTCAGACGGGTTTACCGTGGAAAACTACGCCCGCTTGGTTCATCCTTCCTACAAGACAACGTTAATTACCACTTTCGAGTTGGCTTTTTTGGTTACGGGCCTGTGCATACTGATGGGCTATCCAGTCGCTTACATGGCCTCGCAACTGGGTCCGCGCATGTCGAGCTTGATTTTGCTATGCGTATTGTTCCCGTTCTGGACATCGCTTCTGGTACGGACATATGCGTGGTTGGTGTTGCTGCAACGCAGGGGCCTGATTAACACATGGCTGATGGATCTGGGGCTGATCGATGCTCCGCTGAAATTGGTGCATAACTTTACCGGCACGACCATTGGAATGGTGCATATCATGTTGCCGTTTTTCGTGTTGCCGCTTTATGCCAGTATGAAAACGGTCGATTTCGACCTGATGAAGGCTGCGTCGAACCTCGGGGCGTCACCGGTCAAGGCATTCTGGCAGATCTACGTCCCACTCACGCTGCCGGGGCTCGGCGCTGGGATGATCCTGGTTTTCGTGCTCTCGCTGGGCTTTTATGTGACGCCTGCGCTGCTAGGCGGGGGCAGAGTAATGATGTGGGCCATGCAGATTGAACGTTCAATGGCGGTCTATGCAGACTGGGGCGCGGCAAGCGCGCTGGGTGTTGTCCTGCTGGTGATAACGCTTGGTATTCTCTGGGTGTTCGGGCGGCTAACTGGTGCATTCGCGGCGACGGAGGGCAAATGACATGCTGAACAGTCCTGCGACCGATACCCAAGTCACGCATCTACAGCGGCTCTGGCTTTATGTGGTCTGCTTTCTGGTGCTTTTCTTCCTGATCGCTCCGACGCTGCTTGTGATACCGATGAGCTTTTCGGATTCGCGCTACCTCCAATTCCCGCCGGAAACGTGGTCGCTGCGTTGGTACCGAGCCTATTTCGAGTCGCCCGAATGGATCCGGGCGACATCAGTGTCATTTCAGGTCGCGGTCCTAACCATGATCCTTGCCACGGTGACGGGCACCCTGGCCTCCTATGGGCTTCATGCGACCAAGGCTCGGCTAAGCAGATACCTAACCGTGTTGCTGACGCTTCCTATGGTCATTCCGATCATTCTGCTGGCGGTGGGACTTTTCCTAACGTTTGCGCCGGTCGGGCTGAATTCCACCATTCTGGGGCTGGTGTTGGCGCATACCATCTTGGCCATTCCGCTGGTGATGATCACGGTCACGGCGGGGTTGCAGAATTTCGATATCAATCAGGAAATGGTTGCGCGCTCGATGGGTGCATCGCGGCCTTGGGCGTTTCTGACTGTGACATTGCCGCAGATCCGCAATTCTGTCCTATCCGGTGC
This sequence comes from Blastomonas sp., assembly GCF_041747255.1. GTDB lineage: Bacteria > Pseudomonadota > Alphaproteobacteria > Sphingomonadales > Sphingomonadaceae > Blastomonas. The sequence goes on from NZ_JBGTFM010000212.1 coordinate 5,776, forward strand.
GCTGTTGGCGTTCATCATATCGTTGGACGAGGTCGTGATCGCGTTGTTGATCGCGGGTGGGGACAAGGCGACTCTCACACGGCGGATGTTCCTTGCGCTACGCGACGAGATTGATCCGACGATCGCGGCGATTTCCACACTACTTGTTGCCTTGTCGGTGCTGATGCTGACTCTTTCGCAACTTCTCCAATCGAGGAAGTAAGTCAAACCCGTGTCCGATAACCGCCTCTTTACTCCTGATTTCAAAATGCAGCCGTATTGGTGGGACGCCGCGCTGCCCGGTATCGGGGCGCCAGATGAGATTGTGAAGAAAGTCGATGTGTGCATCGTCGGTGGCGGCTATGCGGGGCTTTCCTGTGCGCTGGAACTGGCACGCAACGGAACCAATTGCGTTGTGCTCGATAGCAAGCGGATCGGGCAGGGGGCAAGCTCCCGTAATGGCGGGCTGGTGTCAGGTGGTCTCAAACATGCTCAGACCGAGCTGATTAAGGATGTGGGCAAGGACCGCGCCACGCGGTTGCTGAAAGAGTCGGCCGGAACACTGCCCTTTCTTGAGGACTTGATCACACGCGAGAAGATCGACTGTGACTTTGCGAAGGTCGGCCGCTTTTCCTGTGCGTGGACGCACAGACATTATGATGCTTTGGCACGCAGCGCAGATTTTACCGAGGAATTGACGGGCCTGCCGGTTCGCATGGTTCCGCCGGGTCGCCAGCGTGAAGAGATCGGGAGCGATTTCTATCACGGTGGCCAGATGGCCGAGGGCGCAGCGACAATCCATCCGGCGAAGTATGTGGGCGGACTGGCCGATTCATCAAAGCGGGCTGGCGCAATTCTGTTGGGCCAGACCCACGTGACCGGCATGACGCGCGGCCCCGATGGCTGGCGGGTTGAGACAAGCCGGGGCACAATCCGCACCGACAAGGTTATGCTGGGCACCAACGGCTATACAGGTCAGGAGGCGCCGTGGTTCCGCCGCCGGGTAATACCGGTCGCCAGTTTCTTGATTGCCACTGAGGAAATACCCCCCGAACTTGCGCGAGAGCTGGTGCCGCATGCTCGTGGCCTTGCGGATACGCGCAGGGTTCTGAGCTATTTCCGTCTGTCGCCCGATCACAAACGGGTTCTATGGGGCGGTCGCGTAGGCACGACGGCGATCGACCCGCGTGAAAGCGCGCGCCGCCTTCGACACGTGATGACACGGGTTTGGCCACAATTGAACGACGTGCGCATCAGTCACAGCTGGAACGGGAATGTGGCGTTTACCTTCGATTTTCTCCCTCATCTGGGCGAACACAAGGGTGTCCATTACGCGCTTGGTTGCCAAGGAAGCGGTGTCGCGATGCAAACTTGGATGGGATATCAGACAGCGCGGATGATGCTTAGTAGAAATAGCGAAAGCGCGTTCGCCGAAGGGCGGTTCCCGACATTCCCCGGTTATAGCGGCAACCCTTGGGTGCTGCCACTCATCCTGATGTGGTATCGCCTGCGGGACCAGATAGAAAGGAATTGGACATGACCTCCAGACACGAACAGGGCCGTCAGCAGATCCTCGACTGGCTGGATGAAGAGCGTGAGGCGATTATCGAATTTCTCAAGACACTCCTGCGCGCGCGCTCACCCAATCCGCCCGGCGACACGCTTGAGGCTGCGCAGGTGGTGCGCGATTATCTCAATGCGCAAGGCCTCGAACACCGCACTATTGATCCGCATCCCCAAATGCCCAACATCGTTGCGTCCTTCGAGGGCTCTACTCCGGGGCGGCATCTGGTGCTTAATGGGCACATCGACGTCTTTCCTGTCCCCGAAAGCCACGCGGGCTGGTCCCGTGACCCTTGGGACGCCGAGGAGGTGGATGGCAAGATCTACGGACGCGGAGCGTGCGATATGAAGCCTGGAACGACCGCTTCGATCGTCACTTATTGCATGTTGAACCGATTGAAGGACCATCTGCCGGGCAAGCTGACCCTGACCTGCGTTTCGGATGAGGAGACCTTCGGGCCTTGGGGTGCGCGCTACCTTATGGAGCACCACCCCGAAGTGCATGGCGACTGCCTTTTGAATGGTGAACCCGGCGGTCCGGAATCTGTGCGTTTTGGAGAGCGGGGCCCGCTCTGGATCGAATTCACGGCCCGCGCCGATGGGGCGCATGGCGCTTATGTCCATATCACCGAAAGCGCGACCAAGATTGCCATGGCTGTTGCACGCGATCTTGAAGAATTGACCGAACTGGTGGGCGATCCACCGCACAACGTCTTAAGCGCCGTCAATGCCGGGCGGTCCGCTATGGACAGGATGATGGGCGCGGGTGCCGGCGATCTTGTGTCACGCGTGACGCTGAACATCGGCACCATTCAAGGCGGTGAGAAAGTGAACATGATCCCGTCCGAGTGCCGTTTTACAGCGGATCTGCGCCTGCCAGTCGGTATGTCCAAATCGGATTTGTTGCCTCATGTCGAAAAGATTGCGGAACGCCATCCGGGCGTGGAATGGGAGGTCGTTGGCGGAGACGAGCCTTCATGGTGCGATCCGTATCATGAGATGGTCGAGATCATCCAGAACAACGTGGAGGACTTCGGCTATCCACGCCCGACCCCGATTGTCAGCCTCGGTGGTACCGATGCCCGCCTTTGGAGACTTCACGGCGTTCCTGCCTATGTATACGGGCCTTACCCCCATGGCATGGGCTCACACGACGAGCATGTTGATATCGAGGAATTCCTGCATGTCGTGCGAACCCACGCGCTATCAGCCTGGACATACCTGTGCTCCGCTTCCGACGCTTGAAAATTCGGGGGCCTAAATACTTAAATAGCCAAATTCCACTTGACGCGCCCATCTGGAACCCGTGGCCGCCGAAACCTTCAACAGCAACCCAGCGGCACGCCCACTCAAACCCACTTCGATATACTGCTGAAAACGCGCACGCAGCGCAGTCGGTAAAGGTGCTGACATGATCCGTCCTCCCAAACTGGATGAATCACAAAATCATACTTGTGGAATCTGGAGGGTTCTGTGAGGTCGCGGGCTACAACACTTGGATCAAACCGCCGCTGTCCGCGACCTCATTGAAGCCGGATTGAACAAACTCGCGGGCAGGTTTTGCGCTATGGGGTTTGTGGTTCTGTGGACATCCAACCCGATGAATGTGCTATCCTGCATATGGTCTCTCTCCCATTCTTGAGGCTCGGCGCCGGCCAATCCGGAGCAATCCTCGAACGGAGAATGCCGCGGGGGAGACCACCAAACCAGTCAGCTCACAACGCGATCATGGGGTCTAGGGACGGTACGGCCTCGAGAAAACGCACTACCTTGTCCGCGCTTAGGATCGCTGGAAGATTGCGTGGCGTGCGCGCGTATGCAATCCGCGCTGGGATCTCTGCCCAGTTCAACGTTACAACATAGAAAATGCGCGACGCACAGACCGTCTGATTGGGCGCTGGCCACGAAATACCCTGCGATACCAGATAAACTTGAAAGCCTCGGACATCTTCCAGATCAAGCTGATCTGGTGATTGATCGAAATACCGGCTGAACTTGGCAACCGTTTGCATATAAGATCGTTGTGTGGCCGGCGATAGGTCGCGAAGCGCCATAACGTCGATCATACGGCGACGCAGCGGGCTTACCGCTGATTTGGCATTAGCCATGGGATGGTCTCCTGGTCAAAGGCTGGTCTCAGCAACCAAACCTACTCATCAGGAGGCCATTACCCCAAAAGCGACACTCATCACGCGTCAGCGGGTTCGTTCAATCCGACGATTCAACGTTCTCACGAAAAAGCTCTAACGACTGATGAGCTCCAGAGGCACGCGGCTCAGCACCTTGGGTGCCTTACCATCCTCGCGCGTCAAGATCGTATAACCTGCCGACATGGCCAGATTGCGCGGGCCGTCAATCAGGATTGCATGAAGGAACAGGATCATCCCGGCACGGATCGGCATGTCGTTGCCTGAATGGATCATCGGCGGTACGTCCATCCACGAGGGCGCGTAGGTCGCGCCGAGCGAATAGCCGCAAGCCGACATGCGTATCTCACCGTATCCAGCCGAATCAAACGTCGCGCGATGCGCGTCGTCAATCTGTCCTATGGTGTTGCCGGTCCGCGCTGCGTCCGTCATGGCGGCCATCGCATCGCTTGTTGCGTTGAACATGTCCTGATGCGCCGCCCCAGCTTTGCCGACAGTTAGTGTGCGCATGAGGCAGGCACAATAATGGCGGTAACTGCCTGCATGCTCGATTGTCAGTTGGTCTTCGGCGTCAAGGTTGCGGTATCCTGTCGCACTGCGCACCAGCAATGCCCGGTCGCCCGACCCAAGAACAGGTCCGGAAGGGGGCATGTCTCCACCGCCATTCAGGATCGGGACGATCCCAGCGGCGGCTATATGGCCCTCGAAGACGCCGGGACCCGTGGCGTTGATCATAGCCTCCAGCGACTGGTCGGCCAGTTCGGCCGCCTGCCGGACATAAGCGATCTCTGCCTCTGATTTAATTAATCGCAATTCACGCACCAGATGCGAGGCATCCAATAATTCGCACCAGTTTGTGAACCTTTGGCGTAGTAATTCGTGGTTATAGCCAGTCAGCCCGAAGTTGCGTAGCTCGACGCCAACGCGCGCACCCTTCAGTCCCTTTTCAGTTAGGATCTCTTGCAATTCCAGAGTTGGATCAGCCCCCGGTGCGTCATACCATAGGCGAATATCCTCCATGATGGATGTGCGCCGCGCCTGCTCCAAGTCGGGTCGGCGGGTAAGCAGGGTCACCGGGGTGTCATCAGCTGTCACCACTGCACATTGAAAGAAGACGAAGCCCTTTGTGTCATATCCGGTCAGATAAAAATGACTTTCCTGCGCGAACACGATTAGCGCATCAAAGCCATCTCGACGCATTAGCTTTCGTGTTTCGGCCAATCTCATATCAAACTCTGACCGATCAAAATGTAGCATTATTTTGGTTCCCTGCCCGGTTGCTTCGATGAAGTTTTCCAATTGGCACCCGCGCGCGGAATTGGAAGGTCATGGACTAATGTGTACTTTCTTACGTTGCGCAAAATTCCGTTCCAAATCAAGGATTACGCTTGGAGGGTTTCGGTAGAAATTTTCTCAGTTGTCGGAGCAAAAGTCGCTTCGATATTCTCACCGGTCCTAAACTCGCAAGTTCTAGTGGATTACGAAACGGAAATTGTCTGACATTGCAAGAAGTGTAGGAATGGGCTTAGCGTCAGGATCGGTCAACGTAATCAAGATCGCGCGGGCCGGGGCAGCCAAACCTGAACGGTTACAGTGGGTCCGGCGATATAGAGGAGTAAACCAGTGTCTTCAAAATTCGAACGGCTCTTCTCGGAAATTGATCTCGGCCCGACCCGGGTACGCAATCGTATTCTTTCGACTGGGCACCAAACCTATCTCGCCAAGGACGGCGTGCCTAAGGAGGATCTGATTGCCTACCAAGAAGCCCGCGCCCAGGGCGGCGTGGGATTGATCGTGAACGAAGCGGCGCGATTTCACGCAAGTTCACTGTCGGACGCGAACGATCTATTGATCCATGACGACGATGCCATCCCCCATTTTGCGAGCCTTGCAGCGGCGGTGCATAGGCGCGGGACCCGCATCTTCGGACAGCTATCGCACGCGGGCCGCGTGACGCGCCGTGTCACCGGCGGATTGCGCGGCGTCGTCCTCGCCCCATCCGCGACGCCTGAGCATCGCAATCAGGTCGTGCCGCTATCCATGTCCACGGACTTGGTAGAGGCCATCATCGACGCAGCGGGAGAAGGTGCGCGCCGCTACGCCGAAGCAGGGTATGACGGCATCGAGCTCATGGCGAGCCATGGGTTGCTCTTCGCTCAGTTCCTGAACCCTCAGGTTAATCAGCACACCGATTGTTACGGTGGTTCGCTGGACAACAGGATGCGCGCCCTGACCGAGGCGCTCGCTCTCGTCCGTAGCAAGGTCGGTCCGGGGATCACGGTTGGGCTGCGCATTTCTGCCGAGGAACTGGAGCTGGGCGGGCTTGAAAGCGGCGAGGTCCAGGAGATTTGCCGAATCCTCGATGAAAACGGGGTGGTGGATTACATCAACACCACGATTGGTTCGATGGCCGGCCTTTCCGGCTCCATTCACGTTGTCCCCCCGATGGAGATCGAGCCCGCCTATGTCGCACCGCACGCGGCACGGCTGAAGCAGGTGGTGAGCGTACCGGTGATGGTCGCGGGTCGGATCAACGATCCGCAGGTAGGCGAGCGGGTGCTTTCCGCTGGTCAGGCCGACATGGTGGCTATGACCCGGGCCCTGATCACCGACCCCGATATGCCGAACAAAGCCCGTTCAGGCAGATCCGATCAGATACGCGCCTGCATCGGCTGTGATCAGTCCTGCATCGGGCGATTTCACCGCGGCTATTCCATCTCCTGCATTCAGACTCCCCGAACCGGGCGCAAGCTGCACTTGGCCCCGGCAAAAACCGCTTCTGAGGCTCGGCGCGTCCTTGTCGTGGGTGGTGGCCCCGCGGGCATGCGTGCTGCCCTTACGGCAGCCGAGGACGGCCATCGCGTTCAGCTTCACGAAGCCGATGCACTGTTGGGCGGGCAAGTAAAGCTGGCGCAGCTTTTGCCTGGCCGCAGCGAGTTCGGTGGCATGATCACAAACATGCTCGAAGAGATGAAGGCGCATGATATTGTTCTGCACCTGAACAGCACGGTCAACCGACGACTGATCGAGGCTGAGAAACCCAATCTGGTGATCCTGGCAACCGGATCGACCATAGCCCCTCCAGATTTCGAAGGGGCCGAAAACGGTCACGTCATTTCGGCAGAGGATGTCTTGTCTGGGAAGGTAAGGCCAGGCGGCAGCGTTCTGGTCGCGGACTGGCGATGCGACTGGACAGGTATCGGCGTGGCGATGCAGCTTGCCACCGCTGGCCATCGGGTGCGCCTTGCCGTGAACGGCATGACCGCAGGACAAAACGTGCCCAACTACACCCGCGACTACTGGATCGGAAAGCTGCACGAAGCCGAGATCGAAGTGATTCCCTACACTCGCCTTTTCGGCGTGGACGGCACGACGGTCTATCTTGCCCATGCCGTTAGCAGCATGCCGGTGATTTGCGAAGATATCGACACGGTCGTGACAGTAGATGGGCGCCGCGCCAATACTAAGCTGCAGGAGGACATTGAGGGGTTGGCCATCCCGATCCTGTCAATAGGCGATTGCGCGACGGCGCGAACCGCCGAGGAAGCGATCTATGAGGGTGTGGTGATGACCCGCCATATACTCACAGAGGGACTGTTGCATTAATTTAATATCCACGCCTTGGTCTAAACCCCCCGTCTTCCAGACGGGATCGCTTCAGCACGAAGAATCGTCCTATGATCTTATCCTCCCAAAATGAGCCGCAGCCGGGGCAAAGGCTCATTTTGGGAGGATAAGATCATGCAATATTCGACGGGCAAGCATTGCGTCTTCTATCATCGTTATCACATCGTCTGGTCGAC
>NZ_JBGTFM010000213.1:0-5585 GCF_041747255.1 Blastomonas sp.
TCTGAATGCCCGGCGCGTGACGTTCAGCCCGGCACCAGTGCGGCATGCTGCCGGGCCAGGATCGATTCGACCGCTACCAGCGACGCCTCGTCATCGACATCGATGGCGAGACGTCCATCGTTAAGCACGAGCGGCTTGACCCGAACGCCGATGCGTCCCGAAATCTGCTTGAACATCCGTTCGAGCGAAAACAAGCCCGACTGGAACATCAAGGCCGATGTCAGGCCGAAGGTCTTGAGGATGCGTCCCTTGACCTTGAGGAACTGTCCGCCTTCGCGAAAAGGTTCGGCAGCGCGGAGTGCGTGGCGGTCGCGTAACAGGAACAGGTTGCAGTTTGAAAAGCCGCCGTTGCTGAATTCATAATAGCGGTTCTTGCCTGCTGGATGCGCCTGCATGATCTGCTCCTTGCGCGCCAGGGCAACCACGGCATCGGCGGACGTCGCCGTGTCCAGCATGGCGGTGATTGCCTCAGCGGTCAGCAGCACGTTGTCTGCGGTGGTGATCAGCAGCGGAAATGTGGCGATTTCCGCAGCGCGCGCGACGCTTTCGACCAGATTATGCTGTGCCTCAACCGGCATCAGCCGACCACTCGTGGTCAATTCGGCGACAATCGGCACGTCGGCGATGGCAGAGAAATCTTCAATCGACACCAGAATTCGGGCTTCGGGGAATGTATCGCGAATCGTTTCGAGTACGTGGGCAATCATCGCATTGCCCGAAACCGGGACAACGCATTTGTGGGTCAGCGAGCGAGCGCTCGCCAGCGGGTCAAGCCTGCCATGACGGCGGCCGGCCAGCACCAATATTGTGGGGTTTTTCATGGAATTTGCTCCATCAACCGGGCCGAGCCAGTCGGCTGTGTCCGGGCGTTCTAATGATGTTCAGGGCGTTTCGCTGATCAGTGTCAGCGCGAGTCTGATGGGAATCAGGCCGCAGGCGGTGCCCGTGCCGCATAAGCAACCTTGCGCAGGTCGCCGGTTGCACCGGGCGCTGGGGCATGCTTGGTTTCGCGTAAAGCAGAGATGCCCGAAAAGCCGAGTGCGTTCGATGCCAGAAAAACTTGAGCGACACCCTTGCCGCCGTCATCCTTGGCGTGATTTTTGTTGCTGTGGTCGCCGATGCCAGGCGCCGTACGGCCCGACGAGCCAACAAGATCGTTGCTCGATGCAGTGGGCCGCGACTTGCCGGTCCCTGCCTGCAGGTCATCGAGATGTGTTTCGATGGTGGTAAGGGTCACGAAGCCAAGAAACGCGACAATCAACGCGCACTGACATGCGCGGCTGAACGCGCTCAACAAGGCCCCCAACTTCCTCACGATTGAGTCGATAGGATATTTTCTCGACAAATTCCAGATTTGGTTGACGAGCCGTCCAACCCTACCGTTCCATGAGGCGCGGCATCAGGTCTATGAAGTTGCACGGGCGATTGCGGCTGTCGAGTTGCTCGTCCAAAATGCCGTCCCAGGCATCCTTGACCGCGCCATTCGATCCGGGGAGCGCGAAGATATAAGTACCGCGCGCGAGCACCGCACAGGCGCGCGATTGCACGGTGCTGGTGCCGATGGTCTGGTAGCTCAGCCAGCGGAACAGTTCGCCAAATCCGGGAATGTCCTTGTCCTTTACCCGGTCGAGCGCTTCGGGTGTGATGTCGCGCCCGGTCAGCCCGGTGCCGCCGGTGGCGATGATCGCGTCGATCTCGGGGTCATCAATCCAGTTGTTCAGCCGCACCACCAGCTTGTCGACATCATCGCGTTCGATCGCGCGTGCCACCAGCCGGTGGCGCTTGGTCCTGATCCGTTCGGCCAGAATGTCGCCCGATGTATCCTCGTGAGCGGTGCGCGTGTCCGACAGTGTCAGCAGCGCGATGTTGATGGGCTTGAACACCCGCGTGTTGTCGATGGCCATGGCTCAATTATTGAGCACAGTTCCCAATCGCACAAGCTCCATCCCGCCAGCGTGGGGAAAACTGGGCCAAAGACCCTGCGCCAGCCCCTGCGCGCTTTTTGAAGCGACCCCGGCCTGACGCTCGTACATCCAATAGTTGCGCAGGATAATGCCGACATAGGCGCGCGTTTCCCAATAGGGGATCGATTCGATGAACAGCAGCGGATCGCCGCCATCCTTGACCTTCTCATTCCAGCGGCTGACCGGCAGCGGACCGGCATTATAGGCGGCGATGATCTTGGGCAGCAGTCCCTGCGTTTCCGGCTTGTCGCGCAGGAACTCTAGGTAACGCTGGCCATATTCCAGATTGACCGACGGCTGATACAGCGCGCTGTTGTCAATCGATTGGCCGCGTGCGCGCGCCATGTCCTGCGCGGTGCCGGGACGCACCTGCATCAATCCGCGCGCATCGGCGGGACTGCGCGCATCGCTGCGAAAGTTCGATTCCTGCAGGGTGTGGGCATAGACCAATGCCGGATCGACGCGCCAGCCATCCTGCGGTACCCAGCGCGGCGAGGGGAAGCGGGCGAAGGCATCGGGGCGGCTGCCTTGCGGACCATTGTGGGCAAGCCACATCTGGGTCTGCGGCATCGAGAGGTCACGCGCCAGCCGCAGCAGCGGCTCGTGCGCGTCCGCGCCTGCAATCTGCGCTTCATGGCGCAACACTTCGTCGGCAAGGCGAGTCTGGCCGATTTCGTTGAGCGCGATGACGCGTCGGATGTTCGGACGGTTCCCAAGCTTTTGCCAGTCGCTGCTGCTGAAATCGGCGGGCTGTGCGGATTTGCCGGTGTTAAGGCCCAGTTGTTCTGCGGCCAAGAGTCCGTAAAGCGTCTCACCATACTGGCTTCCGGCAAGCAGGTTGGCCTGCACCAGATCGGGTCTGCGGCAGCGGGTGGCGGCGCGCGAGGCCCAGTAATAGCCACCGGCACGCAGTTCCTCGTTCCACGCATTTGCAGCCGCGCCCTCAAAGCCGCGCAACGCTGATTCGCAATCGCCAAGCCTCCATGCGGCCAGCCCTGCGGTCCAGTGTGCTTCACCCACCCAGTCGCCAGTGCCGTTGGTTGCCAGCCGCGCGAGCGCCAGCGCCTCGGCATCACGATTTTCGATGTAGAACGACCAGGCGACGCGCTGCTGCAGTTCGCTGCGCGCCGACGGGCTAAGCGTGTCGAGTTGTGCGTTGAGAATATCGAGCGCGCCGGACGGATCATCGGCGACGATGCGTTCCTGAATGCGTGCGGCGAGCGCGGAGGGTACCGTGCCGTCAGAGATGCTGCGCGGTTTGCCCCTGCGCGTCACCCCGGCAAAGCTTGCCATCCGCACGGTCTGCGGGCGATCGGGCAGAATGGTTGCACCGCGCTTTTCAGCCAGTCGCGCGAGGCGTTCGGCGTGTGGCAGTTCGGCAGATGCGCTGAGCAAGGATAACAGCGGCCCCATTTCGACCTTGGGCGAGTTGGCGGCGAGGTAAAGCTCAGCACGCGCGATTTCATGCAGCGCGCCCTTGTCGCGGCTCGCAAGCATTTCCTCGGCGCGCTGCCAGTTTTGACCCTGGATTGCGCCGAAGACCTCGGCGTAGAACTGGCGATCTGAATTATTCAGCTGCTCGGGCACCTGCGTCTTGGCGACGCGGCTTGAGAAATAGCTGTAGGACGTGGATTGGGCCTGTGCGGGCTGACTGACGATAAACAGGGCCGCGATCCCCGCGATCAAACCAGCTTTTTGCACGTCTTTACTCCGATAGCAGCAACTGCAGACTTTGCCATGCCATGCGCTTTTCATCTGCGCTGCGATGCAGCATGAGATTGAGCCTGCGTGTGGCGACCGTCTTGATCTTGAATTCACCATGGTTAAGAAAATGTAAAATCGGTGGCTTTTGCGACGGGACGTGTCCCAACAGCGCCTTGGCGGTTTCATCGCCTGCTATGACCAGCATCTGCGGCTGCACCAGGGCGATATGATGCATCGTAATGCGGTGCCATGCCGCTATCTGCTCGGCCGCAACCCGGCGATCCAGCCCGACGCGGGGATAGAATGAGGCGCGATATACCTGCTCGATGTCTGTGCCGCAGGCGGCCATGATGTTTTTGAGCAGGCGGCCAACCGTGCCCGACAGCACGGTGCCCTGATCATCGGCTTCGGGCGACCCGGTAAGCACCATGATCTGCGCGTTGGCAGGGCCTGTCGGGGCGATGCACGGTCCGCTGCCGTTGTCCTCGCCCAGAGCCCCCTCGGTCCACATGCGCTGAAACTCTGCCAGACTGTCTGGAAGTATAACCCGGGGCATTTGCGGCGCGGGGGGCGGGGCTTTTGCCGTCGTGGGCGCGGCTGCGATGGGTTGCCTGACCTGAGGCGACCTTGCGGGCGGTTCATCAGCCAGCCAGTCATTGGGGATTTCGCGATAGTCCCACGTTACCCCTGCCAGTTGCCACCAGTCGATGACGCTGCGCGCCAGGCGGTCGTTGCTGTCGCCTCCGGTCAGCATCGCGCGGCACCAAAGCGGCTTGACTTGGCGCGCATGGCGCTATTGGAGTGTATGGCAACGATCATGGGCGAGCGCTGTTATGGCATAGCGATCGGCATGGGCAACGAGGAATGTCTGATGAGTGAACGCGAATCCATGCCGTTTGATGTCGTGATTGTCGGCGCGGGGCCTGCTGGCCTTGCTGCAGCGATCCGTCTCAAACAGCTCGCGGCTGAAAACAGCGCCGAAATCGAGGTCTGCGTCATCGAAAAGGGGTCAGAGGTCGGCGCCCATATCCTGTCGGGCGCGGTGATCGATCCGCGCGCGCTTGACGAGCTGATCCCCGACTGGCGTGATCTGGGCTGTCCAACGGCAGAAACCCCCGTGACCGAAAACCACCACTGGGTGCTGAGCAAATCGGGCAAGTTTTCGATCCCGCACCTGACGACGCCCTCGTTCATGCACAACAAGGGCACCTATACCGGCAGCCTGGGCAACCTGTGTCGCTGGCTGGCGGAGCAGGCCGAGGCGCTTGATGTACAGATCTTCCCCGGCTTTGCTGCGGCGGAAATCCTCTACAACGACGATGGCTCGGTAAAGGGTGTCGCCACCGGTGATATGGGCGTGGGCCGTGATGGCGAGCACAAAGCCGACTATACCCCTGGGCTCGAGCTGCACGCGCGCTACACCTTCTTTGCCGAGGGCGCGCGCGGGCACCTCACCAAAATTCTCAAGCGCCAGTTCGATCTTGAGGCCAATTGCGAGCCGCAGGTTTATGGTATCGGCCTGAAGGAATTATGGGATATCGATCCCAAAAAGCATGTGCCGGGCCGCGTGATCCACACCCAGGGCTGGCCGCTCGACGACGCGTGGGGGGGCGGTTTCCTCTACCATCAGGCCAATGGGCAGGTCGCGCTCGGCTTTGTCGTCGCGCTGTCGTACAAAAACCCGCATCTCTCACCGTTTCACGAGTTTCAGCGGTGGAAGCTGCACCCGGATATCCGCTCGATTCTGGAAGGTGGCAAGCGGGTCTCCTATGGCGCGCGCGCGATCAACGAGGGCGGCTGGCAATCGGTGCCCAAGCTCGCCTTCCCCGGTGGCGCATTGATTGGATGCAGCGCGGGCTTCGTCAACGTGCCGCGCATCAAGGGCAGCCATACCGCGATGAAATCGGGCATGCTGGC
>NZ_JBGTFM010000214.1:0-1966 GCF_041747255.1 Blastomonas sp.
TACTGGCGCATCGTGTCGCGCATCGCTGCCGCCGTTTCTGGCGACAGTCCCGGCAAAGTGACAATGGAATTGTGCGTGCCTGCGGTGTGCACTGTCAGGCTCGCCAGATTGAACAGCCGTTCGAGCGGCCCTTGCGCCACATCAATATGCTGGATGCGCTTGAACGGCACGATGGTATCGGTGCGGAACAGCCAGCCGCGCGCCACGCGTAACTGCTCGTCTGCGCTCGCATAGCCCCAGCGCCGCCATTTGCGCATCGGCAGGAACACCAGCACGAACGCTGCAAAGGCAAGCGCCGGTGCGATGATCGAACCTTGGGGCAGCACGTCATCGCTGCTCAGCGCGATTTCCAGCACGCCTGCGCCGATGATGAACGGCAGCACAAACAGCAGCGTCACAAGGCGAATGACATGCGCATAACGGCGCTCAATCGGGTTCAGTCCGTCGCTCAGCGATCGGAACGGCGCTGCGGGCGATGCAATATCGTGCATATCAGCCAGTGATGCGGTCATGGGCGGCAAATCTCCAACCGGGGATCACCGCTATATGGGGCAGGTGTATTACCTGCGCAAGTCGGTTGACACGTGGGCGCGTGTCAATCTTCGGGGGGCTGGTCCGGGACAGGCTGGGGGGGCAACTGCACGCCATCGGCCTGCGCCTGCATCGCTGCTGCGGCGGCTGCGCGTTCGGCCTTGCGCGAATCGAGTTGCGCTTCAATCTCAACCTGGCGCGCTTCAACAGCCGCAGCATCCTGATCGATGTTGGACAGCCGCCGTTCGCGTTCTTCCTGGATCAGGCGTCCGGCCACGGCTTCTTCGCTGGTCGCCTTTTCAGCATAGGCGTTGCGCACCAGTTCCTGGGTGCAGCCGGTAAAGCCACCCGCGCCGACGGGTGAACAACTGTCGGTGCCGAAATTGCCGACGCGCTCCATTGAGCGCACCCGCTCGGTCCAGGCGGTGTTGGCAATCGCATTGGGGTCACCGCGCAGCTTTTCAGGGATGCGATAGCGCTCGGCCTCGTCCATGCGCACGCAGACCACGATCTCGTCGGGGTTCTTCGATGGCGCGCACTCGTCGCTGCCATAAACCATCCGCTGGATGACCTTGTCGCCAGCCGCGTCCTGCGCCATCGCGGGCACGAATGCCACAGTGCTCATCAAGGCCAAAGCCGCGAGGGTTGCGCTTCTGATCATCATCTTCTCCGCTCGGGCCTGACTGTTGGCCTGATCTGATATGGGTAACCGCATGAACCAGAGATGATCTGGCGGTCGGTTGGGCAAGGCTTGCCCTATATACGCTTCGACAGCGCAATCGCCGCACGGCAGCCTGCGCGGATCACGGCGCTCATCACCGGATAGCCGACGGCTTGTTCAGCGCCTTCGGCAAGCGCGCGGTCCTTGTGTTCTAGCTCTTCATCACGAAAACGCGCGATCGCTTCGGCGAGTTCCGGCTCGCTGTCGCCAAGCTGTTCGAGTTGTTCGGCATAATGCCGGTCGATCTCGGTCTCCACTGCCACGGTACAGGCCATTGCCGCCTTGGGGCCGATCAGCGCTGTGACCGCGCCCAGCCCAAACCCGGCGATGTGCCAGAACGGCTGCAGCGCGGTGGGGCGCACCCCGCGTTCGGCCATCACCTTGTCAAAAAAGGCGCGGTGAATCTCTTCCTGTGCGGCCATGCCAGCAATCGCGCGCGCCTCGTTGCCCTGATCACCCATCACGGCGCGCTGCCCGGCATAGATGCGGGTCGCGCCATATTCTCCGGCCTGGTTGACACGGATCATGCTGGCGATGTCGGTCTGGCTGGCCTGCGGCATCAGCGGTGTTGCGTGGTCGGTCATGCGGCGATGCTTCCTGTTTTCCTGCGGCGGATCAGCAGGAAGATGGAGGCCGCGCCTGCCAGCGACAAGATGAAATTGTAACCCGCCATGGAAATCCCGCCCAGCGTCCACTGCGGTGCATCGCAGCGCA
>NZ_JBGTFM010000215.1:0-3320 GCF_041747255.1 Blastomonas sp.
TGCACTGGCGGATGGCCCGTTCGCGCAGCCGACGCTGTTACTGGAGCGCAAGGGACCGTTAGAAGCGGGCGAACTTGCCGCCGCGCTTCGATCCGGCCGGGCGCGTGACCGGGGGGCGGGACGCGCGCTCACCGGACCGCATCGCGACGATCTGCTGGTGACATTGCGGCAGAAGGGACAGGCGGCGGCCTTGTGCTCCACCGGCGAGCAAAAAGCGATGCTGATCGCGATCATCCTTGCCCATGCCGATCTGGTGGCGGCGCGGCGCGGCAGCCGCCTGATCCTGCTGCTCGATGAAATCGCCGCGCATCTCGACCCCTCGCGGCGCGCGGCGCTGTATGAACAGCTCAGCCACCGCACGGGGCAGGTGTGGATGACCGGCACCGACGCCGCGCTGTTCGATGCGTTGCCGACATCAGGGCGCAGCGACTGGTCGGTCAGCGCCGGGGTGGTGACGGCTGTTTAGTGAATCGTGCCGATGCTCTGGTCGATGGTCATGATGACCAGCAGCCGCTCGATCTGCCGCCAGTGGCAGAAATGGATGTGGTTGCCGACGTTGCGCGCTGCCTCGGCGCGCTCGGATGCCTCAAGACCCGCCGCGTCGCCATAGCGCGACAGCAGGATGCAGGCATCGTCATAGGCTTCACGGCTTCCAATATACGGCAGATGCATGCTGCGGCTTGTCCTTCACCCATGTTGGCGGTCCGGCGGTTTGGACCGGTTTACAGGATTTAGGGCAGCGCGATGGAGGAAGGCTCAACTGGATTGGTAAACACGCGGTTAGGAACGCGCGTTTGCCATGCTGTGCGGCGACCCGGCGATTGGCAGTGGCGCTTTCCCGCGCGCCATGGCAAAGGCTTGGCCATGACTGATCGCAATTTCGAAAATCCAAAGGCTGCTGAACCCAGAGGCGGCGGCGTGTTTATCGCGCTTGGCGCGATTGGCGGCGCAATTGGTGGCGGATTATTGGGCCAGCCATCCATCGGATTGATCGCGGGAGTCGCAGGCGGCATCGGCCTGCATGGGCTGCTGTGGTATCTCGATAGCCGCAAGCGTTAAAAAAGAATCAACAGCGCCACACCCATCACGATTCGATAAATTACGAACACCATCATCGACGCGCGCTTCAGGAAGCGCATGAGGAATGCCATCGTCGCGAACGCGGCGAGGAATGTCATGACACCGGTGATCAGCGCTTCCATGGCCATGTCGCCGCCGGCCTCAAGCAGATCAGGCACGATCAGCACGCCCGCGCCCGCCACCGCCGGGATCGACAGCAGGAACGAGAAGCGCGCCGCCTCGACGCGGTCAAAGCCCAGGATGCGCGCTGCGGTCATCGTCACGCCCGATCGCGATGTGCCCGGCACCAGCGCCAACGCCTGCGCAAGGCCAACGATGATCGCGTCCTTCAGGCCCATGTCTTCATAGCTGCGATCGGTGCGCCCGATGCGGTCGGCGATACCGAGCAAAATGCCGTAAACGATTAGGTTGATCGCCACCAGTTGGGTGGAACGGAAGCCTTCAAGATAGCCGCCCTGTTTCAGGACCAGCCCGACCACAACCGCCGGGATGGTGCCCAGGATGATGAACCAGAACAGCCTGCGCTCCGCCGGAGCCTTGCCAATGCCGATGGTAGCAAATCCGCCACGCGCCAGCCCCCAGACGTCGCGGAAGAAATAGGTGATGATCGCCAGCAACGATCCGACATGCACCGCGACGTCGATCATCGGCCCCTGGTCTTCGTATCCCGTCAGCACCGGCAGCAGGATCAGATGGCCCGAAGACGAGATCGGCAGAAACTCGGTGACGCCCTGCACGATGGCGATCAGGATCATCTGGAGGAAATCCATGCAGAACAGCTTTCCGTTTCGGGGCGCAAGACAGCGCAGCAGGGGTTGCGGCTAGAACAAGTGGCGGCGTTTAATCCTATGGGGCGGGCATGTCTTGCAAAAATATAGGTCCGCAATGATGTTTATATACGTGGCGGCCGGCTAATCCTGGCGACACCGGCATTAGCACAAGCAATAATATGTCATAATAACTTACCTATAGCATTTTTTGTGCGTGACTTGACCCCAAAAATGACCTAAAGCTGCGCCACGAAGGCGGGCAGGCGATCACTGCGTCCGTGCAACATAACACGATAGGTTGAGGGCAATGACGAAGCACCCTGGCGGCGCGCAGAGCGATGCGGATCATTCGCGCGATACCATTGCGCAGGCAGCGGCAACGAAACTGGCGATGCTGAAGTTTGTCGATCTGGGCCAGTCCTATCCGCCCAAGCGCGCCGCCGATGCGCGCGCCGAGGATTTCGACGAGATTTCGGACAGCTTCGGCGCGGCGCAGGCGGCTGAGCAATCGGCGCGTTGTTCGCAATGCGGCGTGCCCTATTGCTCGACCCATTGCCCGCTGCACAACCACATTCCCGACTGGCTGCGGCTGACCGCCGAGGGAAGGCTGCGCGAGGCTTATGAGATGTCGAACCTCACCTCGACCATGCCCGAAATCTGCGGCCGCATCTGCCCACAGGACCGGCTGTGCGAGGGCAATTGCGTCATCGAATTTTCCGGCCACGGCGCGGTTACCATCGGCTCGGTCGAGAAATATATCACCGACACAGCATGGGAAGAAGGCTGGGTTGAGCCGGTCTCGGTCGGGCGGTCGCGCGGCCAGTCGGTTGGCATTATCGGCGCAGGGCCTGCGGGGCTGACCACGGCGGAATATCTGCGTGCGGGTGGCTATGACGTGCATGTCTATGACCGGCATGATCGCGCCGGGGGCCTGCTGACCTATGGCATCCCCGGCTTCAAGCTGGAAAAAGACGTGGTCATGCGCCGCGTCAAGCGGTTGGAGGATGCAGGCATTGTCTTCCACTATGGTTTCGAGGTGGGCCGCGATGCCAGCATGGAGGACCTGCGCGAGCGCCATGATGCGGTGCTGATCGCCACCGGCGTTTATAAGGCGCGCGACATCAAGGTGCCGGGCATCGGCGCAGACGGCGTGGTGGCCGCGCTCGATTATCTGATCGCATCAAACCGCAAGGGCTTTGGCGACGATGTGCCCGCATTTGAAAGCGGCGCGCTGAATGCGCAGGGCAAGCATGTCGTGGTGATCGGCGGCGGCGATACCGCGATGGATTGCGTGCGCACCGCCGTGCGCCAGGGCGCGGCATCGGTCAAATGCCTGTATCGCCGTGACCGGCTCAATATGCCCGGATCGCAGCGCGAGGTGCTGAACGCCGAAGACGAGGGCGTCGAGTTCGTCTGGTTGTCAGGGCCGGTGGCGGTCGAGGGCACGCCGCAGGCGCGCGCGGTGCGTGC
>NZ_JBGTFM010000216.1:0-12101 GCF_041747255.1 Blastomonas sp.
CCCGAACCTTCGGCGTCGTCGTCGCTTGCTTGTGAAGATGGATCAGCATGGTCGTGCCCCGTCCCGAACGTCCCTCAGAACCGATCTTGCCATAAAGAGGGCCGATCGCCGAGGAGAAATGTGATCATCCGGGATGGAACACTTACGTTCTTGCAGAGACTGGTTCATATTGGTCTGGTGCCACCCATTCATCAGCTATGCAACGGAATTTTATCGATCCAAAAGATCAGCTACGGCGTTGCGAAGAAACTGTTCGTCAGGAGAATACATCGCAGGGTTGCCCGCCCGATGACCCCAAATAGATTCTATCGGGCGGAACTCGGCGTTTGGCATCATAGCCGTTTCCAACTCACTGTCTTCTGGAGTGAAATACAAATCAGTCCGAGAAGGCATGATGATTGCCCTTGCTGAAATTGACCCAAGGGCTTTCTTCAAATCTCCGTTGTAGATCGGGTTGTCAGAAATATCTGAGGCCAACCATGTCGACAGGCTTGCCAGCAGGTCATTTGCATCGCGTCGCAAAAAGTTAGCTTCCCAAGAACGGACAAGAAAATCCTCGAGAGATGAGAACCCGATCTGTTCGTACAGCTTCTCGCGATAAAACGCTTGGGACATGGCCCAGCCTGCGTAAACACGTCCCATCGCGCGCAGGCCGCGTCTGGGGTGGTCTGTAAAGTACTCTCCCTGCCAGTTGGGATCGCCGGTCAAGGTCGCACGAACGCCTTCAAGGAAAACCCGATTGTGGATCGATGTCCGTGCCGATCCACAAATGGCACAAATGCGGTCCACCTGTTCTGGAAAGATCGCCCCCCAGTGCAAGGCCTGCTGCGCCCCCATGGACCAGCCATAGATCATTGCTAACCGTTCGATCCCGAATACCTCGTTCAGCATGCGCTGTTGCGCATGGATATTGTCCCAATGAGTGAACTCTGGGTGGCGATCTCGTCCGAACGGCGCTTCGAGGTTGGATGGAGAGGATGAAAGGCCGTTACCAAACATGTTCGGTATGACGATAAACCATTCGTTGGGATCGAGGATCCGGCCCGGACCTATCAGCCACTCAGTGTCATAGTGTTGCGCTCCGTATGAAGTCGGATAGAGAATAACATTCGACTTATCTTCCGCCAGCCGCCCGTAGGTCTTATAAACCAGTTTTGCGCGGGGCAGTGAGAGACCTCGTTGAAGCTTAAAGGATTCAATCTCGAAAATCTGGAAATCGGACGTCATTGGCTCAACTCCTAAAGTTAGCGCCGGATCGCTTTTGGCGTCCGACCAAAAGTGTATTTAAGTGAGCAATATGTTCCAAGACTAAAACCGGCTGCTGATTGACGAGGCTCAATGTGGAATTTCAAAGGCTGAAGCAACGCTAAGCTTGTCTCACACACCATCTGTGCGGTTCAGTTTTTCTTGAGGATTTGTTCTGGCGAATATCCTAAAAGCTGCTTGAAGCTTCTGCTGAAGTGGCTGATTTCGTTAAAACCAACCATGAAAGCGGCCTCTGTCACTGTATTAGCGTATTTTTCTCGCAGATAACGCTCTCCTAGGCGGACGCGTTCCTGCATGACCCAGCGCATCGGAGTGGTCCCAAGCTTGGCGAAGAGCCTATTCATTGTTCGGCTCGATACAGAGCCGAACTTCGCGATTTCTGTCGGAGACAGATCTGGATCACAAAGGTTGGCACGTACGTAGCGAAGCATCTTTTCCAACGCCGGGTTTGCGTTTTTTGAAAGCGATGCACTATTGATATCTAAAATTGCCAGAACGATATCGAGGAGTGAATTCGCCAAACGCTCTTGTACGATAGGAAATTGATGCGTCTCGATATTGACCTCCAATAGAGAATCGATCATCGAGCAGAGCATTCCCGTTAGGCTGGGATCACATCTGAGATTTTCCGCGAGAAGCTGCCGAGCATCGGGAGCACGGGAATCAAGCACCGTTCGCGGCAGGGTAATAATGTCGATGGAAGCGGAGAGGTCATAGGTGAACGGCTGGCCGGTATCGTAAAGCGCAACGCTACCCTTACTTTGGATCGCAACCTTTCCATTTTGTTCAAGAGTTCCCTTGCCGTCGCGCAACACTCCAAGCAGGTAGACATCTTCGTCGTCCACTCGAATATGTTTTCGGTCGCGTTTCCACGTGTGGGATGGCGCTTCTAGTCGACTTACCTGAGTGCGGCCGAACATGTTACAGGACAGCTCGGCGTCAAAATCGCCGTGGCACCTCTTGATGCTGTCCGCCATAACAAATTGCTTGCAAACGACGTTGTGCCAAAAATCGTATTTATCCCCACGCTCTAGACCGGCTGTCGTATAGTGCAGTCTCACTGTGTACTCCATATCTTTGCGTGTTAGAAATGACGACGTCGTTAGGCTGCAAGAACGGTCAGACGATCAGACATCCATCGTCACACTTTTGTCAACAAAGGGTTTGGAGATATCGCCCCTCGGACGGTGTCCGTCCTTGCATCAGCTCAGATTGGCGGCAGAGTGGTGTTCGTGGGGACCGGGACTTGCCGCGGGAGCTGGTCTTGGTGTCGTTCGACGAATTCGGAGATGGCGCTGTGGTGCAAATGGATTGTCCGCGCTGTGCAAGCCTGACCTGCAATCTGCGGATAAGCTTAACCGAAACGACCACAAGTGGGCTGGATCCAGGAAGAGCATCATGCGGGACAACGACTTGAACTATAGGGGTTTAGTAGAAGTTGCCGATCTAATTCGTACGCGTGCCGTTTCCGCGACTGAGGTCACGGAGGCAATGCTTCGGCGGATTGATGAGATCGACGACACCTACACAAGTTACGTGCATGTGTGCTCCGAACACGCGTTGAATTCGGCCGCGCTGGCGGATGTCGAAATTTCCAACGGCATCTGCAAGGGCCCGCTTCATGGTGTTCCGCTTGCTGTGAAGGACCTGTGCTTCACAACTTTCGCGCCGACCACCTGGGGCACGAAAATTTATTCGGACTTCACGCCAGAATATCAGTCGACTGTGGTGTCGCGTATGCTCGGTGTTGGTGCGGTCATCCTCGGAAAGCTATCGATGACCGAGGGGGCTTATACCAGCCATCATCCCGAGATTCCGGCTCCGACGAACCCATGGGGCCATAATCTTTGGGTCGGCTCGTCCTCGACTGGGTCAGCCGTGGCAACTGCAGCAGGAATGAGCTACGGTGCGCTCGGCACGGATACCGGCGGATCAATCCGCTTTCCTTCAGCTACTTGCGGCTTGACGGGTATCAAGCCGACGTGGGGTCGCGTCAGCCGGCACGGTGTTTTTCCGCTGGCCGATACTTTGGACCATGTCGGCCCGATGGCCCGTTCGGCACAAGACTGCGCCGCGATACTGCAGGCGATCGCCGGGTGGGACGCCAACGACCCGACCTCGATCGATTGCCCGGTGCAGGATTACATGGCTGAGGTTGGTCGTAGTGTCCGTGGTATGAAGATTGGTATCGACCGCAGTTACGCCTTTTCTACCGCGGATGGGGAAGTAGTGGAGGCGTTGGAGGGCGCGATTGGCATCTTCAAAGATCTCGGTGCACGCATCGTCGATGTCACATTTCCCGATTTCGAGGAACTGGTGGCAAAATGGATTATGATGTGTTCGGTAGAGACCGCCGTGGCTCATGAAGAAACCTATCCTCGTCGAGCCAATGAATATGGATCGGAGCTGGCGCAGTTGATCGACGAAGGGCGCAGCACCTCGGGTATCGACGTAGCACGTGGCACGCGTCTGCGGCGCGCATTCTGCGGGGCGCTAGCGACCATGTTTGGTGATATTGACTGCATGCTGATCCCAACCATGCCCGTGCCGATACCGACGCTTGAGAAGATGGGAGAATACGGCGAGGATCCTTCTGTTTTGAATGGAATATTGCGCTATACCGCACCCTTCAACTTCTCCGGCTCTCCGACGATAACCTTGCCCAACGGCTTTGACGCCCGTGGCCTGCCACTGAGTATGCAATTAGTGGCCCCGCATTTGCGCGAAGACACGCTCGTTCGAGTTGGGCATGCTTATCAAACGATGTCAGATTGGCATCGGAGGATCCCGAAGGAACTCGCCTTTTCGAACGGGGCATAGCAAATAAATTTCAACCAACAGGGAAAAAAGGAGACACACTATGAAACTCTCACGTCGCCAGTTCACGAAACTTGCCAGCGGTGGCTTGGCTTTCGCCAGTCTGCAGGGCACTCTTTCGTCTGCCGGGATCGCCAGTGAAGCGCCCATCAAGATCGGCAATATTCTTGATCAGACCGGTGGTCTTAACATCTACTCCCTCAAGCAGATGAAAGCCGTTGCGATGGCGGTCGACGAGATCAACGCTGCCGGTGGCCTTGTTGGGCGCCCGCTTGAGCTCATCTTTTACGACGCGCAGTCAAGCAACCAACTTTATTCGCAATATGCCACTCAGGCGTTGCTTCGCGATGAGGTCGACACGATCCACGGCGGCGTCACCAGTTCCTCTCGGGAAGTGATACGCCCGATCGTGCAACGCTTTGAAAGCCTGTATTTCTATAACTCTCTATACGAAGGCGGTGTCTGCGACCGCCGCCATGTTTCAACGGGCATGGTGCCGGGCCAGCAGCTTGATGCGCTTTGCCCCTATGTCGTCAACGAACGGGGCGGCAAGAAAGGGTATATCTTGGCGGCCGATTACAATTATGGCCACATCACCTCGCGCTGGCTGCAGAAATACATCCGCGATCTGGGCGGTGAGGATCTGGCTGTGGAATTCATACCTCTGGACGTCTCGAACTTCTCCTCGGTGATCGCGCGTATCCAGGATGCCAAGCCTGATGTCGTCTGGTCGGCCCTGGTGGGTGCGGCGCATATGAGCTTTTACCGGCAGTTTCATTCGACCATCGGCACCGATCAGATGATGCTGGCCGGTACCACTTACAGCATCGGCCGCGAGCAGGTCGAGCTAAGCCCAGAGGAAGGCGAGGGGATCATCTTGGCGACATCCTTCTACGACGGACTGGACACACCCGCTGCCAATGATTTCGTCCGCCGCTTTCATGAATACACTGGTGAGACCGACTATATCGGCGAGTACGGTGAAAGCGGATATCGCGGTATTGCGCTCTGGGCGGAGGCGGTGCGCCGCGCAGGTAACGCCGAACCGGACGCCGTGATCGAGGCGCTGGGCGGAACGAGTGTGGAAGGGGCTGGCGGACTTTATACAATCGACGGGCAAACCAACCACACCATCATGAACATTCACGTCGCCGTTCAGAATGACAAACAGGAATTCGATGCGATCAAGACGTTCGAACAGCGGCAGCCTGTGGATACACAGTTGGTGTGCAACCTTAACGAAAACCCCAACGACACCACACAGTACGAGGTGCAACTCGACTGATCAATTCCGGGGGCCGACTACCGCCTGTCGTCTGCCCCCGGACTTTGTCAGGAGCTTCGAAATCAACTGATCTTTCCGAGGAGAATCATGTGGATAGTTTGATGATCTATATCTACCAGGTGGCATTCTCGTTTAGCATTCTGGTGCTAATTAGTCTCGGCCTTGCGCTTATTTTCGGGATGATGAAGGTGATAAACCTAGCGCAGGGCGAATTTCTGATGCTGGGCGCCTATTTCTGCGTGCTGTTCAGCAATATGGGCCTGCCGCTGTGGATCACGGTGCCGCTGGCCGGGCTTGCCGTCGGGGCGTTCGGCGTTGTCGTCGAGCGTACGGTAATTCAATTTCTCTACGGCCGGGTGCTGGACACGCTTCTCGCGACTTGGGGCATCAGCCTGTTTATGATTGGCATCATCACCACGATCGCGGGCCCGCAGTCCCATTCGGTCTCGGTTGATGTCGGGCGCATTTCGGTCGGCGGGCTTGCCGTGCCGGGCTATAGCGCAATCATTATCGCGGGCGCGGTCGTCATGCTGGCGGGCACCTACGCGATCTGGCGATACACCAATCTGGGCTTGATCGTGCGTGGCACCATGCAAAACCCTGAAATGTCGCGGGCACTGGGCACAAACACTTCGCTGATCTACATGTTCACCTTTGGCTTCGGCTCGGCACTGACGGGACTGGCCGGTGCGCTGCTGGTGCCGTTGTTCGGCGCTTCGCCCACAATGGGGGCGCTTTATATCTCCAAGGCATTTATCGCCGTGATTTCGGGCGGGCCTTGGCCGCTGATTGGCACGATTTCGGCTTCTGGCCTCTATGGTGGCATCGACGGTGTGATTTCCTACCTTTACTCGCCGGTACTTGGCGAGATCTGTGTGCTGCTCGTGGCGATCGGGATGCTTCGGCTCTTGCCTGAAGGCATCACCGGTCACATGCGCAAGGGAATCTGATAATGCTGGGCTACCTCTTTCGCGATTTCCGTCGGCCGGCCTCGGAACGGCCGAGCATCGTGTGGTGGGTTTTTGTCGCGCTGCTGGCGGCAACGCTGGTCTATCTGCCACATCAACTGGGGCTGGCGGGGCTTATGGACCTTTCGGTTATCTTCGTGCTGGCCTTGCTGGCGCTGAGCATGAGCTTCCTCTGGGGCTATATCGGCATGCTCAGTTTCGGTCAAACCGTATTCTTCGGCATGGGCGGCTACGTCTATGCCGTGGCCGCGATGAACTGGGGCACCACGACCTTGCCCTTTTTGCTGGGAATTCTGCTGCCGATGGCATTCGCGGTACTTCTGGGGTTTTTCATGATCTACGGACGGCTGAGCGACATCTATTTCTCGGTCATGACACTGGTTCTCACGCTGATCCTCAACAAGGCGATGCGCGCAACATCGGGTTCGCAATTTGTCGTGGGGGATGTGCGGCTGAACGGCCAGAACGGAATTCCGGGGGTGCCGCCGCTACAGGTGCCCTGGAACCCGACCGTCACGCTGTTCATCGACCATGTCTATTATCTCAGCGGGGCAATCCTCATTCTGGTCTATGTCGGGCTACGCCTGTTGCTCACCACACCTTTCGGGCGGATCATGGTCGGCGTTCGGGAAAACGAAAAGCGCATCGAACTTCTGGGCTACAACTCTCGCCGTTACAAGCTGGTCGCCTTCGTGCTTTCGGGTGGTTTGGCCGGGCTGTCGGGCACGCTGTTCGCGATCTGGGGCAATTTTGTCGCGCCGGAGATGTTTGGGCTGGGCCGCGCAGCGGAGGTTATCATATGGGTCATCGTCGGCGGCAAGGCTACCCTTATCGGGCCAATCGTCGGGGTGGGTTTGATTCAGTACCTTACCACATGGCTCGGCATGCAGGGCGTTGGTCAGGTGACACTGATTCTGGGCATGATCCTGATCATCTTCGTTCTGCTTTTCAAGGAAGGGCTAGTGCCGACCGTTGGCAATCTTCTGGTGCGTGTGCTGGGCGTAAAGTCGAACGACGCCGCTAAGAAAAGGGATCACAAGTGATGAGCACGCGATCCGAAACGATCATCGAGACACATCAGCTAGTCAAAAGCTTTGGCGGCGTCCAAGCGACCGACAAGGTCGATTTTGCCCTGAAAGAGGGAGAACTGCGATGCGTGATCGGCCCTAACGGCGCTGGGAAGAGTACGTTTTTCAAGCTTTTGACTGGCCAGATCATACCGACAAGTGGCAAGATCCTGTTTGCCGGTCAAGATGTGACTGGCTTGCCAAGCCACAAGATCGCGCGCTTAGGGGTAGGTATCAAGAACCAGAAACCCGACGTGTTCGACGGGCTGCTGGTGCGTGAAAACCTTTGGTTGGCGGCCCAATTCGCGCATGACAAGGCCGGCGCAGAGCATCAGGTGGACAAAGTTATCGACCGGCTGCAACTGGGCTCTTTAGCGCATCGTCTGGTCGGAGAACTGGCACATGGCCAGCGCCAGTGGGTCGAGATCGGGATGGTCATGGCGCGTGAGCCCCGGCTGATCCTGCTTGACGAGCCGTCGGCGGGCATGAGCCAGGATGAACGGGTTCGCACGGCGGACCTGCTTAAGGAGCTAAACCGCACCACCACGATTGTGGTGGTCGAGCATGATATGCAGTTCATCAAGCGCATCGCCGACATCGTAACGGTGTTTCACCGCGGTGCCATCCTTCGGGAGGCGCATGTCGATGTTGTTTTGAAGGATCCTGAAGTTCGCAACGTTTATCTTGGCCGAACGGAGGTTGTGTGATGCTGGAGGCGAAAGAGCTTGTCGCCGGATACGGGGCGATCCCGATTCTGCACGGTTTGAACCTGAGTATCGCGGATAACGAATATGTCGGGATCCTCGGCCATAACGGGATGGGCAAGAGCACGCTCATGCAAACGCTGATAGGCCACATTCGCCCTATGTCAGGGTCGATCATAATGGATGGCAACGATATCACCGGCGAGGGTTCCCACCGCCGGGTAAAGAAACAGCGGATCGGTTATGTGCCTCAGGGGCGCGAAATATTCCCGGCGCTGACCGTGCGGGAAAATCTATTGATGGGCGCGTTGTCAGGTGCTGATAGAAACCGCAATATTGTCAACGAAGTGTTGAAAGACTTTCCGCGCCTCGTGCCTCTTCTGGATCGGAATGGCGGCGCGCTCAGCGGTGGAGAGCAGCAATTGCTGGCAATCGCCCGCTGCCTTTGCGGCAAGCCCCGGGTGATGCTTCTTGACGAACCGACAGAGGGCATTCAGCCTTCCATCATTGATGAAATTCTGGATTTGCTGCTGGCGCTGCGTAAGCGCACCAGCATATCAATCATTCTGGTGGAGCAGAATCTTGATTTCATTCAGGCGCTGTCAGATCGGGTTCTGATCATGCAACGCGGCGAAATTACGAAGACGATTGCGCCTGAACATCTGCATGACCCCGCTGTGATCAGCGAATTTGTCGGCATGGCATGATGGAAAAGGGTGAAAAATCAATGCTGGTTCAGACTGCTTTCATCGAATGTCCGCCCGAAAGCTCGGAGCAAGTTGCGGCCGCCTTGATCGACGTCGTCGGGCATGTATCCGCGAATGAACCAGAGACCGTGGAATACATCGTATTGCGCTGCGATACCGAAGGTGCCGACACGTTATTCACGACAATTGAGCATTTTCGTAACCAGGCGGCGCTGGACAGACACAATGCTTCTGTCGCGGTGGCGCAATTTCTCGATGTGGCGGGGCCGCTCCTGTCAACACCGATAACTATTACCCTCAGCACACAGATAGCTGAAAAAACGAAGGTATGAGACTAAATTCAACCATCTCAACCCAACAAGGAGAAAGCCTATGTCAGTCACCCGTCCCACTCCCGAACAGCTGCTCGATCTTGCAGAAAGCATGGGCATGTCGCTGTCTGATGACGATCTGGCGTTTTTTCATGCCGGGGTCAATGCGACCATGATGCCATATGACATCATCGACGCGCTGCCCGATAACCTGCCGAAAGTCACCTATCCGCGTACCACCGGCTATCACCCCGGCCCCGAAGAAAATGAATTTAACGCCTGGGCTTGGAAAGCCGAGGTCAAGGGCGCTGCCAGCGGCCCGTTGAAAGGCAAGTCCGTCGTGCTGAAGGACAACATTTGCTTGGCCGGGGTGCCGATGCGCAATGGCTCCAACATTCTAGAAGGGTATGTACCCAATCTGGACGCGACGGTTGTCACACGCCTGCTGGATGCCGGCGCGACAATCAAGGGCAAAGCGGTATGTGAATTCTTCTGCCTTTCTGGAGGAAGCCATACATCACAGCCCGGGCCGGTGCGAAACCCGATCAGGCCAGGTTATTCGGCAGGAGGGTCGTCATCGGGCAGTGCTGCGCTTGTCGCCGCTGGAGAGGTAGATATGGCTATGGGGGGAGATCAGGGTGGGTCGGTCCGCATTCCCGCAGCGTACTCAGGTATTTACGGTATGAAGGGAACGCATGGACTGGTACCCTACACCGGCGTGATGCCCATCGAAAGCACCATCGACCACACCGGTCCGATGACCGCGAACGTGGCCGACAACGCCTTAATGCTGGAGGTGCTGGCGGGTGCGGACGGGCTGGACCCGCGTCAGTATGATGTTCGGGTGTCGAAATACACTGAAGCCCTAGGCAAGGGTGCAAAGGGTTTAAAAGTCGCGATCGTCCGCGAAGGTTTCGGGTTGGACGTGTCGGAACCTGATGTTGACGAAAAGGTTCGCGCCGCCGCTGAAAAACTGGCGGGTCTTGGTGCGACGGTGGATGAAGTGTCTATAAAGATGCATGCGCTTGGCGCGACGATCTGGACGCCGATCGCGCTTGAGGGGCTCCAGTTCCAGATGATGAACGGCAATGGCATGGGGATGAACTGGAAAGGGCTCTATACAACTTCTCTACTGGATTATGTCGCCGGGTGGCGCCAACGCGCGGACGAGCTATCGGACACGCTGAAAGTGTCGATGATGGTCGGTGAATATGCCATCCGCCATCACCGTGGGCATTATTATGCCAAGGCGCAGAACCTCGCGCGCGGACTGAAGGCCGCTTACGACGCCGTCTTGGCAGACTACGACCTTCTGCTGATGCCGACTCTGCCGATGAAGGCAACTAAGCTACCCGAAGCAGGCGGACCCAGAGGTGACATTTTGGCCCGCGCCTTCGAGATGCTGCCCAATACCTCGCCGTTTAACGTGACCGGCCACCCGGCAATGGCCATACCGTGCGGCATGTCCGACGGTCTGCCGGTCAGTATGATGCTGATCGCCAAGGACTACGGCGAATCCACGATCTACCAAGCGGCCTCGGCGTTCGAGGATCTGGGCGACTGGAAAAACATGTAAGAATACTACACGGGGCGGCCGGCCGCCCCGTGCGACCTGTGATTGACGCTTGCGTCGTCCAACCTATGGGTGGGTGCGGCGGGTCCCCTGCTTTGAAGGCGAATCTCGTGAATGTGCATCCCGATTTCACTGCTGCGATAATACCTTGTGATGACGGGCACGATAGATCTTCATGGTGTCTGCGGTATGTGGGCACCTAGGCGATGGGGGCGACCGACAAGCTGAGCAATGTCATCATCGGCAACAGAATTTACAATCCGCAAAAACGGATGGGAAATAAAATACGCTGAAATGAAGATGGCTCGGGGAGGGGCCAACCGATGATCGACCTGAATTCGCTTGATCGAGATTACACAAATGCAACCCGCGATTTTCAACTGGAAATTCCAGAATATTTTAACTTCGCCTTCGATGTTCTGGATGTGCGCGCCGCCACCGCAGACAAGACCGCGCTTATCGCGCTGGACGCCAATGGCGACGTGGCGCGCACCGTGCGCTATTCGGACATTTCCGATGCGTCGGGCCGGTTCGCCAATGCGCTGCGCCGCCTCGGGATGCAGAAGGGCGATGCAGCCTGTGTGGTGTTGGGTCGCTGCCCAGAGTGGTATTCGGTCCTTTTCGGATGCATGAAGGCGGGTATCATCTCGATGCCGGGAACGAATTTGCTGACGGCAAGGGATATCGCATATCGGATTAATCAGGCCGGGGCGAGGATGGCTATCGTAGCCGCCGAGCATCTGGAGAAAGTTGAAAAGATCCGGGCCGAGTGTCCCTCACTGGAACATCTGGTCGTGATTGGCAAAGAACAGCCTGGCTGGATCTCGTTCCAGTCAGCGTGCGATGCTGAAAGCCCAGTGATCGACGCAGCGGTGGTCGGGCCGTTCCGCTCCGATGATACGATGATGGTCTATTTTACATCAGGCACCACCGCCCTGCCGAAAATGGTTCCGCGCGACTTTGGGTATGGGCTGGCGCATGCGGCCACGGCGCTTTTCTGGATGGATCTTAAGGAATGTGACGTGCACTGGACCCTGACAGATACTGGTTGGGCAAAGGCCGCTTGGGGAATGTTGTTTCCGCCGATGCTCGTAGGTGCCAGCATTGTTTTGTTCGACAGCAAAGGCTTTGACGCGGATAAGCACCTAGACCTGATCGGACGGCAAGAGGTCACGACATTCTGCGCTCCGCCAACGATTTACCGGCTTTTTGCGCAGCTTGATCTGGCGCAATACGACCTCGTGAGCCTTCGTCGCTGTCTTGGTGCCGGCGAGCCCCTGAATCCCGAGGTGATCCGGTATTGGCAAAAACACACGGGCTGTGTGATCGCCGACGGCTACGGTCAGACGGAAACCATCAATATCGTCGGAAACTTTCCCGGCCTGCCGCCGAAATTTGGCTCG
>NZ_JBGTFM010000217.1:0-2788 GCF_041747255.1 Blastomonas sp.
TTGCATCATCAGCGCTTCTGCTGCCGATATCAACGCGCGGTCTTCGTCCAGCCCTTTCGGCACCACCCCCAGCCGCCAGCAGAAGCGTCGGGTCATCGCCTGTTGATACAGCGGCCCAAAGCGCTCGAGCGCGGCAATCAACGGCGGCGCATCGCTGATCAGCCGCAGTGCCACTGCCAGCTGGCCCAGGTTCCAGTGGATCGCCTCGGGCTGGCGAGCAAAGCTGTACAGCCCGCTGTGATCGAAGTAGGCTGCGGTGAATCCCGGCTCCCAGCGCGGGGCAAAGCGCCACGGGCCATAATCAAAGCTCTCGCCGGTGATGTTCATGTTGTCGGTGTTGAGCACGCCGTGCACAAAGCCTGCGACCATATAGCTGGCGGCAAGGTCGGCCATGCGCTCGGTCACCAGATTGAGCAGCAGCGCCGCGTCGTTGTCGCTGGTCTGGCCGTCGTACAGCTCATCGAGCACGTAGCGCAGCACCCGCTGCATCTTGGTGGGATCGTCCTCATACGCGATCCGCTGGAAGGTACCGAAACGGATATGGCTGTGGCTGAGCCGCACCAGCACCGCAGAGCGGGTGGGCGACGGCTCGTCACCGCGCCACAGGCTTTCGCCGGTTTCGATGACCGAGAAGGTCTTGGAAGTGTTGACCCCCAAGGCCTCCAGCATTTCGGTCGCCAGAATTTCGCGCACTGCGCCCTTCAGCGTCAACCGCCCGTCGCCATCGCGGCTGAATGGCGTCTGGCCCGATCCCTTGGTGCCAAGATCGAGCAGCCGCCCGGCATCATCACGCAGCTGCGCGAAAAGAAACCCGCGCCCGTCACCGATGTCAGGGTTATAGCTGCGAAACTGATGGCCATGATAGGCGAGCGCCAGCGGCTGGGGCAGGTTGCCGGGCAGCGGCGCAAACCGCCCGAAATGCTGCGCCCATGCGCTATCATCCAGCCCATCCAGCCCAACGGTCGCTGCGTGGCGGTCATTGCGGAAGCGGACCACCGTCTGCGGGAAATCCGCCGCCATCACCGGGTGGGCAATGGCATCGGCGATGGCAAGGATGGCGGGGTCGCCACAGCGTGAAGCGGCTTGCGGTTCGGTTGTCATCGGTCAATAGTGGGGGCTGGAAGGAGCGCGCGCAACCATGACCAGAGCTGCACAGGCCTATAGCGATGGCTATTGGTGGTCGAATGATGGCCTGCGGCTGCATTTTCGCGATTATCCCGCGCGCCAAGAAAATGCCGCGCGCCCGCCGATCATCTGCATTCCAGGCCTGACGCGCAACGCACGCGATTTTGAAAATGTCGCCGCCCGGCTGGCAGGCGAGTGGCGGGTGATCTGTGTCGATCTGCGCGGGCGCGGCGACAGCGCCTATGCCAAGGACGCGATGAGCTACGTACCGCTGACCTATGTGCAGGATATGGAGGCGCTGCTGCGTGCGGAGAACATTGCGCAGTTCGTCTCAATCGGCACCTCGCTCGGCGGCCTTATCACGATGCTGCTCGCTTCCACCCGTCCGGGCCGGGTGGTGGGCGCACTGCTCAACGATGTCGGGCCGGATATCGACCCGGTGGGGCTAAAGCGCATCCGCGATTATGTCGGGCAGGGGCGGACGTTCCCAACCTGGATGCACGCAGCACGCGCACTTTCCGAGGTGCAGGGCCCGGTGTTCCCCGGCTATCGGGTCAGCGAATGGCTCGATATGGCCAAGAAGACGATGAAGGTCGGCGCGGGCGGGCGCATTGTCTATGATTACGACATGAAGATCGCCGAGCCGTTCGCGGTGCCGGGTGGTGAGGCCGGGGTCGATCTGTGGCCCGCGCTTGCCGGCCTCGCCCCGGTGCCGGTGCTGATCGTGCGTGGCGCGCTGTCTGACCTGTTCAGCGTAGCGACCGCTGACAAGATGCTTGGGCGTTTGCCCCACGCCAGCCTGCTGACGGTCGAGGGCAAGGGCCACGCTCCCAGCCTTGAGGAACCCGAGGTGGCAATCGCCATCGATGCGCTGCTGGGCCGGGTTGCGCAGCCTGTGCCCGCCTGACAGCTAGCACAGGCACGCACGCGTATGCGCCCAGCCCGTATCCTGCACCTGCACAGCACGTTCGATCTGGGCGGCAAAGAGGCACGCGCCGTCCGGCTGATGAACCATTTCGGGGCTGCGGCGGATCACACCATCCTCACCGCGGTGCCCGGGGCGCTGGGCGCGCGCGAAGCAATTGCGCCGCGCATCAAGGTCGCGTTTCCTGACAATGCGCCCTCGCTTTCGGGCAAGCCGAACATTCAGCGCTATCAGCAGTTTACCGGCTATTTCAGGAGCTTTGACCTGATCTTGAGCTACAACTGGGGGGCAATGGACGGGGTGATGGCGCGCACCCTGTTTGCCGGTCAGCGGTGGTTGCCGCCGGTGATCCATCACGAAGACGGCTTCAATGAGGATGAGGCGGTGCACCTCAAGCGCAAGCGCAACTGGTTCCGGATGGTCGCGCTGGCGCGCACCGACGCGCTGGTCGTGCCCTCGCACACGCTTGAGGACATCGCGCTGCGGATCTGGAAGCAGCCGGAGAGCCGGGTGAAGCGGATCGCCAACGGCATCGATGTCGCCGCCTATGCGCGCAAGCCCCAGCGCGGCGCGATCCCCGGCTTCCAGCGGCGCGAGGGCGAGCTTGTCATCGGCACGCTTGCTGGCTTGCGTGCGGTCAAGAACCTGCCGCGACTGGTGCGTGCAGTGGCGGCGCTGACTGTGCCCGCGCGGCTGGTGATCGTTGGCGAGGGCCCCGAGCGCGATGCGATTGCGGCG
>NZ_JBGTFM010000218.1:0-5270 GCF_041747255.1 Blastomonas sp.
CGTGCCGGGGCGTGCGGAGTATGGGAATACGTGCAGCCAGGTCAGATCGCAGTCCTCCACCAGCCGCAGCGCGTTCCGGAACATCGCTTCGGTTTCTGTCGGAAAGCCCGCGATGATGTCCGCGCCGAAGGTCATGTCGGGCCGCAGCCGACGGGCCTCCCGGGCAAAGCGGATCGCATCGTCGCGCAGGTGGCGGCGCTTCATCCGCTTGAGGATCATGTCGTCGCCATGCTGGAGCGACAGGTGCAGATGCGGCATCAGGCGCGGCTCGGTCGCGATGGCGGCCAGCAGGTTCTCGTCCACCTCGATGCTGTCGATGGAGCTGATCCGCAAGCGCGGCAGGTCGGGCACCAGCCGCAGGATCCGCATCACCAGATCGCCAAGGCATGGGTTGGCGGGCAGGTCGGCCCCCCAGCTTGTCAGGTCCACGCCGGTCAGGACGATCTCGTTGAATCCCTTGTCCACCAGCCGCTTGATCTGGTCCACGACTACGCCCGCCGGAACCGACCGCGAATTGCCGCGCCCATAGGGGATGATGCAGAAGGTGCAGCGGTGGTCGCAGCCGTTCTGCACCTGCACGTAGGCGCGGGCGCGGGTGCCAAACCCGTCGATCAAGTGGCCTGCGGTCTCGGTCACGGACAGGATGTCGTTCACCTGCACTGCCTCCGTGGCCCCGATGAAATCCGCGGCCAGCCCCTGCCAGGTGTCAGCCTGCATCTTTTCGGTGTTGCCGATGACGGCATCGACCTCGGGCATTGCGGTGAAGGTGGCGGGTTCGGTCTGCGCGGCGCAGCCGGTCACGATCAGGCGTGCGCCGGGGTTGGCGCGGCGCAGCTTGCGGATGTCCTGACGCGCCTTGCGCACCGCCTCTGCCGTGACGGCGCAGGTGTTTACCACGATGGCGTTTTTCAGACCGGCATTGCCGGCCAGCTCCTTCATCGCTTCCAGTTCATAGGCGTTGAGCCGACAGCCGTGGTTGGAGAAGACGGGCGCGGTCATCGCAGGCTCTCCAGAAAGGCATGTGTCAGGACGCCGGACGCGACATGCATCGTCGGCCCGGTCATCCAGACGCCGTCATCGCGCCAGTCCACGTCCAGCGTGCCGCCGTCGAGGTCGATGCGCACCGACCGCCCCGTCAGACCGCGCCGGGCAGCGGCGACGGCGACGGCGCAGCTCGACGACCCGGAGGCGAGCGTGACGCCCACGCCGCGTTCCCACACCCGCATCCGCAGGTGATCGGCACCGATGACCTGCACCAGCTGCACATTGGTGCGCTGGGGGAACAGCGGGTGATGTTCATGCGCGGCTCCGAAACTCGGAAGGTCGACGGCGCTCAGGTCGTCGACGAAAAACGTGCAATGCGGATTGCCCATGCCGGTGGCCACGGGAGCACCCTCGATGGGCAATTCCAGCGTGTCCATTGCGCGCGCCAGCGGGATCTCCGCCCAGTCAAGCTGGGGCTGGCCCATGTTGACGGCGGTCAGCCCGTCCCCTGCGTCCCGTACCGCCAGATCGCCGCGATCCGTGGTCAGGTGCAGCGCCGTCTTGCCGGTCTGATCCATCAGGAGACGTGCGATGCAGCGGGTCGCGTTGCCACAGGCGGCCGAAGTCGAGCCATCGGCGTTGTAGAACGTCAGATGCGCGTCACCGACACCCTCCGAGATCACCGCCAACTGATCGAACCCCACCCCGAAATGCCGATGCGCGATCCCGGTGATCATCGCGGGCGTCAGCGGCAGGGCCCGCGCGCGCGCATCCAGCACGACACCCTCGCGCGCATCCAGCACGACACTCTCGCGCGCATCCAGCACGACGAAGTCGTTGCCAAGCCCGTGCATCTTCAGGAAGGGCAGTCCGGATTGCAGATCGGCGTTCATCCCGCGCATATAACGATGCCGCCGCCGGTTATCCAGCAATCTTGTTGCGTAAGCGCGTTAAGGGCTTGACCCTCCGCCGTCTCCTTTCTAAGTAAACCGCCTAGTGGGCCTGTAGCTCAGTTGGTAGAGCAACTGACTTTTAATCAGTAGGTCTCGGGTTCGAACCCCGACGGGCTCACCATATTTTCTTTAACTTGCAAAGCGAAGCGCGGTGGTATCAGAATACCCTTCATGCCCATTGCGTGCTGGGGGACACATGGGGGACAAGGGGGCCGCTCTCGGCTAGATTTTGTGTAAAGCTGCTACGCCAACCCAGCCCACCTTTACATTCGCCTAAATCGGGAAAGAGTCTGTCCCTTTGGAGATTTACCGAGCACATGATAAGTTTTGGCGATAATTTGGGCATACGGCTTAGCCTGCCGTCGCCGCCTAATTTCGCCTTTCTTCTGTGTAACATCTTTCCGGAACAAGCGGTCAAGCGCCGAAAAAGAGGACCGTGGGAACAATTTGTGATGTTGCGTGTAGTGTGTAAGTGAGGCTGCTCTGTTAAGGTCATGGTAAGCTCTAAGTGGGAAAAAACCACAGGTTGAGCGGAGGTCGTATCATTGGGCGTATATTATCAAAATTCAAATCTTGAGCGCGAAATTTTGCTGACGCGGAAGCATCTGTCACAGCTTCCGTTGCGTCGAAGGATGCCTCGAGTCTTCTTGTATATGGCGCTAGTCTGTCTGGCAGTTGCTGCTTTCTTCGGCATTTTCTTGTAGCAGTTGAAGGTAACGTCTAAGTTCTCCTGACGTCAGATTCTCATTTGGTAAGATTTATGGCTGGTCAGGACGAACAAGCTGGAAGTGGGGGCGCAAGTGAGGCTTCCGTGACAGCGCTCCGCGGAGAGCTAGCTACCTTCAGAAGCGATGTTGTCACTCACAAAGCCCTCCTAGGGTATCTGCTTGGGTTTGCCGCACTCATTACTGCGATATTCGGACTGATTGTCCAGCTGATGCTATCGAACCATGTGGCCGTAGTATCGCAAAGCGTCATTGATAAACTGGCAGAAGACAAGTTTCTAGAGCGAGAAATTCGTCGCTCGCTAGGGATCTCGGAAACCACCTCTTTGGGAGACGACTTGAAGGAAATATTGGCTAGATTAGCGAGTATAGAGAGATATGTGCTCGCTGAAGACAGCGATGGTCATCTAACCAAGCCAAAACTGACCGCTGATCGCAAGCCGCTAGTTCGCCCCAATGTCCAACGGGTTGGGTACCAAACTGTTGACAGTGACCAAATCAATTCAATTACCGCCGCTGATCTCGAAGGCGAGATAATTTACGGGCTTAACGACGAAGAGATTGGCGTGGTTGGCCAAATCTTTAGCAGCAAGGACGGTAAGCGGGTTGTGGTTTCTGTAGGCGGCTTCCTCGGACTTGGCGAAAAGGATGTGGCTGTCGGCTTCGATGAACTCCAGGTGCTTAAGAACACTGACGCCAACGACTATCGAATATATGCGGATTTCCCAGAAGAAGTGCTCGAAATGATGCAGGATGATCAAGAGTAGCCGGTGATAGAACTGGGCAAAGCTCTTAAGGGCACCTTAAGAAGTGCTACATCGTATCGCCAATACCTCAACCGCTTGCCACCACCAGCGGCGGCTCAGCCGGAAACGAGCGCACATCGAACCACTTGAACCGCGTCCCGTCCGCATTCGCCTGATCGCCCATGACAATCTGCGGCGTGTTCGCCATGTGCCGGATCAGGCCCGCGCGGAACGCCCGCAAGTCGATCAGCCACCACGCGTCCAGGGCAGTCTGCGCCGCGTTGGAGTGTCCATAGAACATCCAGTCACCGTTGCCGTTCACAATCTTGGATAGCTCCGTCTGCGCCCCTGATGCGACGTGAGAGCGGATCGTGAACTGGTAGGGGTAGCGTTGTGCATAGCCTGGGCGGCGCACACGGGCCGCAACACGCATGTCGCGGGCATCCAGCATCATCAGGTCGGTGGCCTGCATGTGGTCGAAGGGGTCGGCAGCGGTCTCCAACAGATGCCCGCCGATCAGTTGCTTGATTTCAGGCAGGAACCTATCGGACCAGTTCCGATTGTTCGTGTAGCAATTCATTGTCTCAAATCCTGTTGCGGCAAACGCCCGCGCCAACAAATGGGGCGCGGGCGGCGAAGGCAGTCTCTAGGCGTCGTTCGTTCCCCTCTCCTTTCTCAGAAACGCGATCACGTTCCGCTGTGCCACTGCATACATCGGGCTGAGCAATGCGCCATCGCTGTCCTCCAGCACCCATTCCAGAAGCGCGGCGCAATCTGCCGTGGTCGTGGGCTTGCTCTGCGCGATCCGCTTTGACTGAGCCTCGACGCGGTTGCCAAGGTCGATCACGGGTTTCGGTTCGTCCTGATCCGCTGGCATTGCCTTCGACGCCGCTCGCCATTCGCGGTCCAGCGCCTGCCATTCTGCGAACAGCTTGGATGGGCTGTCGCGTTCGATGGCTGCGTTGACGCTTGCTGCGTAGGATCGGGCGGACAGGTCATGGAACAGATCATCGGCCATGATGGCGATGGTTTCCAGTGTCTCGCGATAGCCGCTCGCGTCGAGGTTGATATTCAGGACGCTGTCAGTCGCGGCGATCCCGACGCGGGCCAGCCCCGTGATCCGCGCGGCCTTGTATTCTGCGCTGTCCGGCACGCGGAAAAGCTGACCGCTCATTTCTTCATCCCCGCGCTAAGTTGGTCGATTTCATTCGCCAGCACATCGGCCATGTCCTCGCCTTGCGCAGACAGCGCATGGATGGCGTTCTGAAGGGGGGTTGCGCCTGTCACTTCATCCAGCAGCAAGTTCAGGCCCTGTAGCACCCCATGAAGACGTGTCGCGTCGCATTGCAGGTCATCAATGGTCTTTGGTTCTTTGGTCATGGTCTTTCCTTTCGGGGGTTTTGTCAGGATTTGTCATACTGTCAGATGGAGTATTGATGCACCTGACCATCAACGGCGATCCGCGATATTGTCGCCAGATTGATCGAGCGGGGGGCCTTGGCCTGCGCGTCCCAGACGGGCATCAGGTGGGGGTGGCGGGCCTTGCGGGTGGCGACCGCCTTCTTGCCCGCATCCGTGGCGCTGTCGCCCTTGACGTGATGCTGAAGGGTCGCGGGCTGCACCTGCATCGTGCGTTCCGTTCCATCTGCCTTGGTGAAGGTCACGGCGCAGAAGCGGCCCCCTGCGGCGGCGATCAGGCGCTGCTTTTCGGTGTAGTTCGGAGCGGCGACTTCGTGCTGTTCGGCCACTCGCAAGGCCGCGCGCAGAACATCAATGCGAGCGTAGTCGGTCTGCGTCCAGCAATCCTTGCCCTCAAGCGCGGTGATAGCCCGCCGGGTGCGCTGCGCCTCCGTCATGCTGGC
>NZ_JBGTFM010000219.1:0-3536 GCF_041747255.1 Blastomonas sp.
CATTTTGGCGTTGATCATCCTCAACGGCATCTTTGCGATGTCTGAACTTGCGATCGTGTCGGCGCGCACCGCGCGGCTTGAGGCGATGGCCAAGGATGGCAGCAAGGGCGCGCGCACCGCGATCCTGCTCGGCGCGGATCCCGGCAAGTTTCTCTCCACCGTCCAGATCGGCATCACCCTGATCGGCATTCTCGCCGGGGCATATTCGGGTGCCAGCCTGGGCGGTCCTGTTGGCGACAGGCTGGCGTTGATCGGGGTCCCCGCCGATATCTCGGATGAGGCGGGGTTCGCGCTGGTGATCGGCATCACCACCTATCTGTCGCTGGTGGTCGGTGAGCTGGTGCCCAAGCAGTTTGCGCTGCGCAAGGCAGAAGAGCTTGCGGTGATCATGGCGATCCCGATGGACCTGCTGGCGCGCGGTGCCGCGCCGGTGGTGTGGCTGCTCGACAATTCGAGCGCGCTGATCTTCCGCCTGCTCGGTCTCAACCGCGAATCAGAGAAAATTGTCACCGCGCAGGAACTGCAGATGATCTTTGCCGAGGCGACCAAATCAGGCGTCATCGAAGAAAGCGAGCGCGCGATCATGTCCGGCGTGATGCGGCTGTCTGACCGGCCGGTGCGTGAGGTGATGACCCCGCGCACCGAGGTCGACTGGCTGCCGGTCGATGGCGGGCTTGAGGATTTGCGCCACATCATGGCGCGCTCGCCGCACAGCCGCCTGCCGGTGGCGGATGGGTCAGTCGATGCGATTATCGGCATCGTCACGGTGCGCGACTTGCTGTCTGCAATCATCGCAGGCGATCCGCTCGATCTGGCGGCACTGGCGCGAACTGCGCCCATCGTGCCCGATCAGGTCGACGCGATGGATGCGCTCAAGGTGCTGCAGAGGGGCGAGGTGCCGATGGCGCTGGTGCACGATGAATACGGCCATTTTGAAGGGCTGGTGACACCCGCCGATCTATTACAGGCTTTGGTTGGCGATTTCGCCTCGGATCAGGGCGATGGCGATGCGCCGATGATTACCGAGCGCGCCGACGGCAGTTTCCTGATCTCAGGCGCGCTGCCCGCCGATGCGCTCGCGGAAAAGCTGGGCATCGATCTGCCGGAGGATCGCGATTATGCAACCGCAGCAGGGCATGTGCTGCACTGCCTGCGCCATCTGCCGCGCGAGGGCGAGATGTTCACCGATCAGGGCTGGCAGTTCGAGATCGTCGACATGGACAATCGCAAGGTCGACAAGCTACTCGTCAGCTGGATTGCTGCCCCTGCCGGTTAGCCGTCAAGCCTATTGAGGCGGTCCGCCGGGGCCACCCGTGCCGGGCGCGCCAACCGCGCCAATGTTGCCAAACAGATCCTGGAAGAAGGTGCGGTTACGACCAAGCGTCGGCGTTTTCTTGCCCTCCGGGCTGATCCTTGCAACCTGCTCAAGCCCGGTGAACTCGACGTTTTGCACGGTGCCCTGCGGATCAAAGCTCACCCGCATCACTTGCTGCGCGGTGGGGCGCGGGTTGGCAAAGGCAAGCTGGCGCGTATCGCGCGCGAAATAATACCATTCATCATCGGCAAACTGGCCGGTGAAGGTGGGGCGGCCCAATGTGCGCTCCACCGACTGCCGGTTGTCAACGCCCGGCAGGATCGAACCGGCCAGCGTCTGGTCGTAGATAAAGCCCTGATGCGAGCGCAACTGGCCGCAGCCGCCGAGCAACGGCAGCGCGGCGATGCCGATCAGCAATGCCAGCCGCGCCCGTGGCTTGTGTGCAGAGCGCTGTTGAATCGACGTGCTGATCATGATCTTCCTTCTTGGCCGCCTGCCTGCTGTCATCGGTGCGGCGGCGTGTTCGCCATCGCGCCTTGCAACTTGCGGTCCGCGCTTCAATATGCACTTACACACCTCATCACAAGTGGCCAATGAATTGCCGCTTAACGTGGCCGCACCCCGGCCCGCAAGGAACCCGCCAGACCATGTCCGTCCTGTCCCGCCTGTTTTCCCGAAGCGACCCGCGAGAGGCGGCGCGTCCGGCTTATGCGCAGGTCATCG
Source organism: Blastomonas sp. (assembly GCF_041747255.1). Classification (GTDB taxonomy): domain Bacteria; phylum Pseudomonadota; class Alphaproteobacteria; order Sphingomonadales; family Sphingomonadaceae; genus Blastomonas. Next base: position 2,039 of record NZ_JBGTFM010000219.1, read on the forward strand.
CGCTCGGGCGTGACCCCTATTGGTACACCGATGGCGGGGTTGCCGACAGCGTCGACGGGCGGTTCGAGGCAGTGGCGCTGTTGCTGTGCCTTGTCCTGCTGCGGCTTGAACAGGACGAAGACCAGCCTGCGGTGCGTCAGTTTTCAGTGCATCTGGCCGAGTTGTTCGTGGACGATATGGATGGCCAGCTGCGCCAGAACGGGGTCGGCGATCTTGTCGTCGGCAAAAACATCGGCAAGATGATGAGCGCGCTCGGCGGGCGGCTGGGCGTCTATCGCGCGGCGCTGGCGGCGGATAATACTGACATGTCGGCGCTCGACAGTGCGCTGCGCCGCAACCTTTATCGCGAAGAACAGGTGGCCGATGCGCAGGTGACGGCAGCCGCCGCAAAGGTGCGCGCGCTGCATGACCGGATGGCCGCGCTGCCTGTGGCCGATGTGATGCAAGGGGCGATCGCATGAAGCGTCCGCCCGAATTCTCGCGGCCGTTCGACATTCGCGCCTTGCCGCGCCAGCCGATCACGCTGGAGGCTGATGCGAGCGAACGCGCCGCGCTGGCAGAGCGCTTTGCCATCGTCGCGATCACATCGCTGAGCGCGACCGCAACCTTTGCCGAAAATCAGGCGACAATTGACGTTACCGGCAAGCTCAGTGCACAACTGGCGCAAAACTGCGCGATTTCGGGCGAGGATTTTCCGACGCGCGTTTCGAACAGCTTTCACCTGCGCTTCGTGCCGCACGCCGAATACGCCGCGATGATTGCTGCGAGCGGTGACGAGTTCGAGCTTGCGCCCGGCGACCTCGACACGATAGCCTATAAGGGCGGCTCCATTGATCTGGGTGAGGCGATAGCGCAGACGCTGGCACTTGAGATCGACCCCTATGCCGAAGGCCCGCAGGCCGAGGACGCGCGTGAAACTTACGGTCTGACCGCGCCCGAGGCGGTCGGACCGTTCGCCGCGCTCAAGGGCCTCAAGGGCAGCTGACAAAGTCTATAACGACGGCACACCGGCCTCATTGAGGATGCGGTCAATCGTGGCCAGCGCGCGCTGGTATTCGGGTGCATCGATCGCCTGATAGGCGCGTTCAAACGCCTGTTGATCAAGACCTTCGGGTTTGGTCAGCAGCGCACGTGGCATCAGCTGCGCGTCGGTGACCGCACCCAGCCGGCGCTGCACCGGGCGAGCGAGCGACGGTTTGATCGCGGCGGCGGCAAAGCGTTCGCCCGAGCGGTCTGCAGCCAGATCGACAAATGAAAAGCCGCTGCCATCGCCGGTGCTGTCGGCCAGTTCCTTCCATTCGCCCATTGATCGCGCGACCTGCCCGCCGAGCGTTGCGGCAAGCGCGGCGGACAACGCCCAGTGCATCGCGAGATCGTGGCGTCCGGCCAGCGTCGGTTGCGCGCCGGTCGCAGGGCATGCGCGGATCGCGGGCAAGGCCGTGCCCGCCAGCCGCTCGCGATAGGGGGGCACCGCCACCATCGCGATGGCGATAAGGGT
>NZ_JBGTFM010000220.1:0-4123 GCF_041747255.1 Blastomonas sp.
TCGCGCCGCGATTGGCACGCCAATGCCCGCGAGCCACCCCATCGGGATTGAGCAGTGGCACGATCACGAATTGTGTGTCCACGCCAAGCGCCGGTTCGCGCCCCAAGATTGCCACCAGTTCATCGACGAATGCCTGCATCGCGATCGCGCCGGTCACCTCGGGGGGATGCTGGCGACCGAGCAGGATGACCAACCGCGGCGCATCTGCGTGCCCCAGCCGGACGGCCTCGATTGGCCGCCCGTCATGCGATTGGCCAAGCGTCAGCAGCCGCGCTCCAGCCGCATTGCGCCAGCGTCGCAGGTCGGCGTGATGATCGGCTGTGGTGACCAGTTCCTGTGCCGACACTGTCGCCTTGCCGGGCGGCAACTGCATGGTCGCTGCCGCGCCATCATCGTGAAGAACGATCGGCACTTCGGACCATCCGCTGCCAGCATATAATTTGGGGGCATAGCGATGCCGCCCGACCAGATAGCGCAACGTAACCGAAATCGGCGCGCCAGCTTTGCTTTCATAGCGGAAAGCATACCACGGGCTGGGATTGATCGGAGGGGCGTGCTCGGGCGTCACCAGCACAGTGAAGTTCCGTGCGCCGGTGATTGCGCAGCTTGAAGCGGAGGCCCCGTCGAAATCAAAGGCGATCATCGCAGCGGCACTACGGCATTCAGTGGCAGATGCGACTGGTTCAGAAACAGGCGCCGGGGGCGGCGCATATGCGCATGCCCCCAGCGTCAACGCCAGCCCGGCCCAAAGGTGTCGAATGCGCATTCCCATGGGCCGGCCTGATCAGAACGCCTTGCGCAGTTCAACCCGGAACACGCGCCCGCGCGGCGAATGGAGCGCGCTCAAGAAGCCATAGGTTTCGTCGGCCAGCGGCGGATCCTCATCGAACACGTTGTTGATCCCAAAGCGCAGCCGGGTGCCATCGAGCGCGGTGTCATTTTCGATGGTGTAGGCGACGGCGAAGTTGACCGTCAGGAAATCATCGACCCGGAAGAAATTGGCGTTCGGATCATCCGACACGATCGGCACATCGCGGCTGACGCTGGTGTTCCAGACCTCGCCAACGTAGCTTGCGAAAAGCGACACATCGACCGGCCCTCTGCCCCAATTGACCGAGCCGCTGAAGCGCCACTTGGGCCGACCATCGATTTCGAGCAACTGGCCCAGCCCACCAACCACCACTTCGGGCGGCAGCGCGCCATCTGCGATACCGTCGAGCAGCGTCTGACCGTCGGGCCCGGCGGACTGGACAAAGCTTTCCAGCCGCGCGGCGTTGAAGCGCAGGCGGAACTGGCCCAGGCCGAAATCGGGAACGTTATAGGCCAGTCCGAAATCCCAGCCCTTCGAGACGCGGCTATCAAGGTTTAGATAGGGATCGAGAACCTGGATGATCTCGCCCGCTGCAGCAAGGCGGGTGCCCGCGAACAGATCGGTCTGTTCCTGCGTCGGCGCGGCGCGGATCACGTTCGGGTTGCTGCTGCCAGTGAGGCGGAGCAGCAGATCGAGCGCAATCGCGTTGTCATCGCCGAAGGTACCGACAAGCCCGGTCTGCTTCACGCGCCAGTAATCCGCCGTCAGCGTCAGGCCCGGAATGAACCGGGGCTCCAGGACGATGCCAAGGTTGACGCTCTCGCTGTCTTCGGGCTGCAGCTGGTCAGTACCCGAACGGAAGCTGATCACGCCCTCTCCTGGACACACGCCAAGCCCTGCAATGATCCCCTTTTCCACCTGCGCCTGACAGATTACGAAATCGTCGCGGGTGTTTGAGCGGGTGGTGCCCTCATCGTTGACCTGCACCAGATTCGGCGCGCGGAAGCCTTGCGACCATGCGCCGCGCAAGGTGATGCCGGGTACCACCGTCCATGATGCGGCAGCGCGCGGGACAATCGCGGTTTCGTCAATATCCTTGAAATGCTCCATCCGTCCGGCCAGCTGCAGGTTGAGCGAGTGGACCAGCGGAATGTCCATGTCCTCGCTCACCAGAGGGACGAGCGCTTCGACGAAAGCCGAATAGACCTCGCGCGCGCCGCTGGTGTCGGGCGATGCACTGGTGCCGGCGACATCGCTTCCATCAAACACGCCGGTGACGCTGTCGGTCCAGGTGATGGTGCCATCCAGCCGTGGGTCGCGATCGTCGAAGAAGGTTTCGCGCCGCCACTCGATCCCTGCAGCCACGCCGACATCGCCGCCGGGCAGGCTGAACAGGTTGTTGTTGCTGACCTTGAAATCCGCCAGCGCTAGGGTGGTGCCGCCCTTGCGGAACACGTCGATCACAAACGGATCGATCGCATTTTGCGGATTGGGGGTGCAATCGCCTTCGCCCGGATCGCCGGTGACGCAGCCGCCGTTGAACGGGTTATAGGCATCGGGCGTCGAGCGGTTGACGGACTGCTGGAACAGCGTCAACGAAACTCGATTGCCTTCAAGGTCGATGGTCTTGGCCTCGGAATAGACAAAGCCGGTGTCAAAGTCCCACGCTCCGAAATTGCCGCGCAGCCCGGCGACGAGACGATAGGAATCCTTGTCGACATCGACAGTGCGGTTACCAACATCGACGAAGCGGTATCGCTCCATGATGATGTCCGCGCCACTGGCCGAGATCGTCGTACCCGGCAGGCGGTTGGGGTTGGGGGCACCGCCCGGGAAGGTCACCGGCCCGAAGGGGTTCCAGTGGGCATTGCGCGAAATCCCCACCGGCACGGCGCTGAGGTTCGCCGCCGGGGTGATGTTGCGGCTGCTTTCCGAGCGGTAATAAGTGCCTTCGAAATAACCCTCGACGCTATCGCTGAACTGGTAGTTGAACAGCAGGGCTGCGTTGTAGCGGGTCTTTTCGCTGATCAGCGTGGTGCCGAAGGCGCGGTTATAGCGCACGGCAACATCCGGAGTGATGCCGTTGCGGGCGCACAGCCCGTTGCCGAACTGAAGGCGGCAACCGGGAAAGGTCGATGGCTGAAGAAAGAAGTCATCGTCGCGGATCGGCGTTGCGTTGACGGGCGCCTGGATATCGAACTGGCCGAAGGGCCCGAACGTGTTGCGATTGTTGAACTGCGTGTCGTCTTCGAACGGGGTGCCGACCAGCAGTGCGCGCTTGTCATCATCTGCTGAATAGGCACGGGCCGAGGATGGCAGGCCGTTTTCATGGAAATATCCGCCATAGACGGTGAGATTGGCACGCCCATCGGCAAAATCGAAGCCATAGCCGCCGTTGATCTGGGCGCTGTAAAGGCTGGTGCCATCCGACCCGCGCCATTCGCTTTCAAGAAAGCCGCCCTTGCGGTTGCCGCGCAGCACGGTGTTGACCACGCCCGCCACTGCGTCAGCGCCGTAGATCGCCGATGCGCCGTCGCGCAGCACCTCAATCCGGCGCACGCTGCCCGGGGCGATTTCGTTGGTGTCGGGGCTGACCACCGGCACCAGCAATTCGGTCTGGAAACCCGGGTTGAGCACCATGCGCCGTCCGTTGATCAGCAGCAGCGTGTTGCCGGTGCCCAGATCGCGCAGGTTGATCGAGGCCGCATCGCCGCGCGCGTTGTTCGAGGTGACATCGTTCTGTTCGTTAAAGGCCACCCCGCCAGCCTGTGGGATCGCGCGAAACAGTTCGTCCCCCGATGTCGCTGCGACATTGGCGATATCGATCTCGTCGACAACGGTCACAGGCAGCACGTCATTGATCTTGGCGCCCTGAATCTGCGAGCCGGTGACGACGATCTCTCGTTCGGGCTGCTGCGGCGATTCGGGCGGCGCGGCTTCCTGCGCGTGGACAGCGGTGACAGCTATAACACTGCCGCTGCACATCAGAGCCAGCCGGCTAAAGAATTTCGTCGACATTATCATCCTCCCTCTTTTTTAGTTATTTCAAGCGATGCGGCCCATCGCGCGAACAGCGCAGGCCACTGGCTGATCACCTGACCGGGCTTGCCCAATCCCCAGCCATGGCCGCCGTCGCGAAACATGTGGAGCTCCGCGCTTGCCCCGGCAGCAATCAGTTTTTCGAACAACAGGACGCTATGGCCCGGCGGCGTGATCGGATCATCGGCGGCGGCAAAAATGATGGTGGGGGGTGCAGCGGCGCTGACATATGTGTCGAGCGACCATTCAGCCTCTGCCTTGGCGCTGGGTTTG
>NZ_JBGTFM010000221.1:0-6598 GCF_041747255.1 Blastomonas sp.
TGTGCACCGGCACGCCGCACATCGGGATGGGATCGCCGCCATGCGCGCCGCGCGATGTGAGCGCAATGTCGAGCGTCGCGGCGGCCGCCCTGGCGTCATCAAAGAACAGCTCAAAAAAATCGCCCATCCGGTAAAATAATAGACAATCGGGCGCCTCGGCCTTGAGCGCATGATATTGCGCCATCATCGGGGTGGGGGCGGTGGAGGTGGGGGATTGGCTCATTGACGCCAGCGATAGCGAAGCGCGCAGATAGGTGGAAGGGCGGAGTTAATCAAATCCTCCCCGACCTTGCCTCGGGGAGGGGGACTATCCGCAGGATGGTGGAGGGGAAGCGGGATTGTGCTCCAAGTTTGGGATTCGCACCGGGACGCTACCCCTCCACCATTCGCTTGCGCGAACGGTCCCCCTCCCCCAGCGAGCTGGGGAGGATTTTGTCAGACCGCCACCCTCGCCCGCATGTCCTCTTTCACAAACGCCGCGCAGCGTTCGCCGATCATGATGCTCGGCGCATTGGTGTTGCCGCTGACGATCCTCGGCATGATGCTCGCGTCCGCGACATACAGGCCGTCAATCCCGCGCAGGCGCAGCCGGGGATCGACCACGCTGGCCTCGTCCGACCCCATGCGGCAGGTGCCGACCGGGTGATAAACGGTATCGGCGCGCGAGCGGATGAGGTGGTCGAGCGCGGCATCGTCGCGCAGGTCGACCGGGTGACGATCGACCGGATTATACTCCGACAGCGGGGGCGTTTCGAAAATGCGGTGCATCAGCCGCACGCCTTCGCGCAGCACCGCAATGTCGCGGTCATCGCTCAGGAATTGCGGGTCAATGCGCGGCGGCGCAGCGGGGTCAGGGCTGGCGAGCGTTACCGTGCCACGGCTCTCGGGGCGCAGCACGCAGGCATGGCACGAAAAGCCATGGCCTGGGACCTTCGCGCGGCCATGGTCTTCGAGCACTGCGGGCACGAAATGGAACTGCACATCGGCGGCGGGCGCATTGGGCATCACCTTCCAGAAGCCCCCGGCCTCGGCCCAGCAGGTGGTGAGGATGCCGGTGCGCTTGCGGCGATGCTCCAGCACCGCGCGCGCCATGCGCATCGTGCCCGCCAGCGAATTGCCGAAGCTGTCCTTGGCCTCAGTTGCAAAGCCCGAGACATAGTCGATATGGTCCTGCAGGTCGGCGCCCACCGCGGCCATGTCGCGCACCACCTGAATGCCGTTGGCCTTCAGATTTTGCGCCGGACCGAGCCCCGAAAGCTGCAGGATCTGCGGCGAACCAAAGGCCCCGGCCGAGAGGATGACCGCCTGTCGGGCGAAGATGCGGACAACTGCGCCCGCGCGCATGAACTCGACCCCGGTGGCGCGGCCATTGTCGATGATGATGCGGCGCACAAGCGCATGGGTGCGCACGTCCAGATTGGCGCGGCCCTTCGCAGGCTCAATATAGGCGCGCGCCGCGCTCCAGCGCTCGCCGTTCTTCTGCGTGGTCTGGTAGATGCCAAAGCCGTCCTGATGCGCGCCGTTGAAATCATCGTTGCGCGGCAGCTGCAGCTTTGACGCTGCCTCGACAAAGGCATGGCTGCCGGGGTTGGCCCAGTGCTGGTCGACCACCGACAGCGGACCCTCGCTCCCGTGATGTGCGTCGAACTCGGGCGATGATCCGGCGCGTTCATTGCTTTCGCAGGCCTTGAACCACGGCAGCACATCGGCATGGCTCCAGCCGGTCGCGCCCAGCGCCTCCCAATTGTCATAATCCCACGCATTGCCGCGAATATAGACCATCGCGTTGATCGCGGATGACCCGCCCAGCCCCCGCCCGCGCGGCTGGTATCCGCTGCGGCCGTTCAGTCCGGGCTGCGGCACGGTATCGAACTTCCAGTTGGTGTTGGCGGGCAGGAAGGGCATGAACCCCGGCGTCTTGACGCGCACCCCGTTGTTGCGCCCGCCCGCCTCGATCAGGCAGACGCTCGTCGCCGGGTCCTCGCTCAGCTTGCCTGCGACCGCGCATCCGGCGGACCCGCCGCCGATCACGATGATGTCATAGTCGCTCATGCTCTCTCCTGTTGGCTCTCATCGGCCATTGCGTGTCATTCGGCGGGGGTCATGCTCCCGCCCTGATATGGCGCAGGGCCGCGCGCGTCACTTGTCTCGGCCTGACGCGCCGCCCATGCCGCCTTGATGCTGTCGCTCGTCTCGCGGCTGTTTTCGTGGCTCCAGCCCGGCGGACGCAGCAAATAGCCCAGCTTATTGCCAAGCCCGGGCGCGCTCCACATGTCGCGCGCGATGCCGATCCATTCGTGGAACGCCGCCCAGATGAGATTGAAGCTGCCGAGTTGTTTGACGATGCCATAGCGGATCGGCTCATCGTCGCGCTCGGGTACGAAGGTGCCGAACATCTTGTCCCAGATGATGAATACGCCCGCGTAATTGGCATCCAGATAGCGCGGGTTGATCGCGTGGTGGACGCGGTGGTGCGATGGCGTGTTCATCACCGCCTCAAACCAGCGCGGCAGGCGCCCCACCGCCTCGGTGTGGATCCAGAACTGGTAGATCAGGTTCAGCCCGCCGCAAAACGCGATCATCACCGGGTGAAAGCCCAGCCAGAACAACGGCAGGCCGATCAGCAGGCCGGGGGTCAGAAATCCCGTCCAGGTCTGCCTGAGCGCGGTCGACAGGTTATAGTGCTGGCTTGAGTGGTGGATGACATGCGCCGCCCACATCCAGCGCACGCGGTGGCCAAGCCGGTGGCTCCAGTAATAGGCAAAGTCATCGAACAGGAACGCAATTGGCCAGGCCCACCAGACAAAGCCGATGTCGAACAATCGGTGTTCGTAAACCTGAAACGCGAGCAGCAGCGCAAGCCCGCCGAACAATGCGCCCGATAGCGTGCTGCCGAGCCCCAAAGCCAGCGAAGTCAGCGTGTCGCGCGGCTCATAGGCGCGGGTATCGCGGCTCTTGACCCAGGCGATCTCGATCAGGATCAGCAGCACGAATGCCGGGATCGCAAGCTCGGTCGGGTTGGGCAGATCGGGCACCATCGTCATTGTTCCGGCTGTTTACATCATTGTCAGCAGCTTGTCTGCATCCTGTTTCGCCAGCGTGAGCGCGACCTTGCCATAAAGTGCATCACCGGTCTCGATGCGCCAGATCAGGCCGTCGCGCCGCGCGCCTAAAGGGCGTTGCAGCACCCGTCCGGCACAATGCGCGCCATGGCATTTCAGGATGACGATGCGCCCGTCCCGTCCTTCGACCAGCGCAGCGGTTCGGGTTTCTGACAGCAATACCGTGGCCGCATCAAAGGCCGCGATCTGCTCCTCGGCAATGCGCGCGGCATCGGCAGCATCGCGGATCCCTCCCTCGCCCAGCCGCAGGTAACGGACCAGCGCGCTCACCGCCAGGATGGCAACCAGCGATGCGATCAGCAGCGGGATACTCATGGGTGTCGGTTCATCCTCATTGTTGGCATTAGATGGCGTTCTATCACCGGCCGGGCGCGCATGAAATGGCGGCATGCGCGCTGTGGGGGTTGATTTGTGCCATCGCCCATGACTATCGCCCGTGACGGCGGCACGGGCATGGCCCATCAAGCACAAGAATTGAGCGATCATGGACGTTGAGCAGTTACAGCAGGATTTTGTCGCGCAGATCGCCAGTGCCGATCTGGCCGGGCTTGAAGAGATCCGCATTGCTGCATTGGGCAAGCAGGGCGCGATTTCTGGCTTGCTCAAGACGCTGGGCGGCATGAGCGCGGAGGAGCGGCAGACGCAGGGGCCGCGGATCAACGGCGCGCGCGAGGCGGTGAGTGCCGCCATTGCCGCGCGCAAGGATGCGCTGGAAGGCGCAGCGCTCAACGCCCGGCTGGCGGCAGAAGCGATAGACCTCACGCTGCCCGCCGCACCCGCACCGCTGGGGTCAGTGCATCCGGTCAGCCAGGTGATGGACGAACTCGCAGAAATCTTCGCTGACCTCGGCTTTGCCGTTGCGACCGGACCAGAGATCGAATCGGGCTGGTACAATTTCACCGCGCTGAATATGCCAGAGACACACCCGGCGCGCGCGATGCATGACACGTTCTACTTCCCTGATCGCAATGCTGACGGCGAAGAGATGCTGCTGCGCACCCACACATCGCCGGTGCAGATTCGCACGATGACGGCGCAAAAGCCGCCGATCCGCATCATTGCGCCGGGCCGCACCTATCGCAGCGATTCGGACGCAACCCACACGCCAATGTTCCATCAGCTGGAGGGCCTCTTGATCGACAAGCATATCACCATGGCGCACCTCAAATGGACGCTCGATACGTTCGTGAAGGCGTTCTTTGAGCGTGACGACATCGTGCTGCGCTTGCGGCCCAGCTATTTCCCGTTCACCGAGCCGTCCGCGGAAGTCGATGTCGGCTTCACGGTCGAGAAAGGCCGTCGGGTCATCGGTGGCGACCCGACCGGGCCGAACGGCGGCTGGATGGAAATTCTGGGCAGCGGCATGGTCAACCCAAAGGTCATCGAACATTGTGGGCTCGACCCCGATGAATGGCAGGGCTTTGCTTTCGGTTGCGGCATCGACCGGCTGGCGATGCTCAAATACGGCATGGACGATCTGCGCGCGTTCTTCGACGGCGACCTCAGGTGGCTGAAGCATTACGGCTTTTCGGTGCTCGATGTGCCGACCCTGAGTGGAGGCGTCGGCGCATGAAATTCACTTTATCGTGGCTGAATGAGCATCTCGATACCGATGCTTCGCTTAACCAGATCACCGACCGGCTGACCGCCATCGGGCTGGAGCTGGAAGGCGTGGAAAACCCCGCCGACGTGCTGCGCCCGTTCAAGGTTGCGCGCGTGATTGAAGCCGGGCCGCACCCCAATGCGGACAAATTGCGGCTGCTCAAGGTCGACGATGGCTCGGGCACACCCTGGCAGGTCGTGTGCGGCGCGCCCAATGCGCGGCAGGGGCTGGTCGGCGTTTTCGGTCCTCCGGGAACCTATGTGCCCGGCCCCGCCTTCACGCTGAAGCCCGCCAAAATCCGCGATGTTGAGAGCTTCGGCATGATGTGCTCGTCGCGCGAGCTCGAACTCGGCGATGAGCACGACGGCATCATCGAACTGCCCGACGATGCGCCGGTGGGCACCAGCTTTGCCGATTATGCCGGGCTCGACGATCCGGTGATCGAGGTGTCGGTCACCCCCAACAAGCAGGATTGCATGGGCGTGCGCGGCATCGCGCGCGATCTGGCGGCATCGGGAATTGGTATACTTCTCCCTCTCCCCTTCAGGGGAGAGGGCAGGGGAGAGGGGAACGCGCCTGACCTTGCACGGTCGTCAATCCCCCCCTCCCAACCCTCCCCCCTGAAGGGGAGAGGGCTTTTGCCTGGCCCCAATGTGCGCACCGATGACCCCGAAGGCTGTCCGGCATTTTACGCCTGCACCGTCACCGGCGTCACCAACGGCGCTTCGCCCGGCTGGATGCAGGCGCGGCTGAAGGCGGTGGGGCAAAAGCCGATCTCGGCGCTGGTCGATATCACCAATTATGTGATGATCGATCTGGGACGGCCCTTGCACGTCTATGACATGGCCAAGCTCTCGGGTGGTTTGGTCGCGCGCAAGGCGGTGGACGGCGAGCAGGTGCTGACGCTTAACGGCAAGACCTATACGCTCGATGCCAGCATGACGGTGATCGCCGACGATGCCCAAGTGCATGACATCGGCGGCATCATGGGCGGCGAGCATTCTGGCGTGGCGGCGACCACCACCGACGTGCTGATCGAATGCGCCTATTTCGAACCCGACCATATCGCGCGTACCGGCCAGAAGCTGATGCTGACCTCGGACGCCCGCCAACGTTTCGAGCGCGGGGTGGACCCTGCGTTTCTCGATGAGGGCCTGGCGATTGCGACGGCCTATGTCACCAACCTGTGTGGCGGCACGGCCAGCGATGTGACGCGGGCGGGCACGCCGCCGGTCGTGGAGCGCATGGTCGCCTATGACCCCGCCTATTGTGCGGCGTTAGGCGGCATAGACGTGGCTGTCGATGCGCAGCAGGCGATCCTTGAGCGGCTTGGTTTCACAACCGATAGCAGCGCAACACCGTGGACCATCACCATCCCCAGCTGGCGGCGCGATGTCGCCGGCAAGGCGGACATCGTCGAGGAAGTGGTGCGAATCACTGGGATTGATGCGATCCCCTCAACCCCGCTGCCGCGCCTGCCCGGTGTCGCCAAGCCCACAGCCAGCCCCGTGCAGCTGCAGGAACGGCGCGTGCGGCGGATGGCGGCGGCGCGTGGCCTCAACGAGGCGGTCAACTGGTCGTTCATTTCCGACAAGGAAGCTGCCCCCTTTGGCGGCGGCGACTGGACGCTCGCCAATCCGATCAGCGAGGACCTCAAGGTCATGCGGCCATCGCTGCTGCCCGGCCTGCTGTCGGCGGCAAAGAGCAATCTTGATCGTGGCGCAGGCTCGGTGCGGCTGTTCGAAATCGGTCGGCGCTATTTCAAGGCGGCGGACGGCTCAAGCGACGAGCGCGCGACACTTGGCATCGTGCTGGCGGGCGACAAGCTGGCCCGTGGCTGGCGCACCGGCAAGGCGCAGGCCTTCGCCGCGCA
>NZ_JBGTFM010000222.1:0-3626 GCF_041747255.1 Blastomonas sp.
GAACGCGCTGTTGGCGGCGCGCACCCGGCCTTCTGCACCGATCGCTGCCGCCATGATGCCGCCCTCGCCCAGCGCCCGCCCGGCGCGCCCGCCGAGCAGCTTTTCCGCCTCGGTCGCCAGATCGAAGCGGGCTACCGGAGCAAAGCGCCATAGCAGATAGTCCTGACCTAGCCCGACCCGCTGCACGCTGGCATCGAGTATAACCACAGGCTGCATCGCGGCTGTTGCCACCAGCCCATCTGCATTGCCGTGGCCATCGCGCCAGGCCGCGCGTCCAGCCTCTGCCAGCAGGTCGCTGCCGCCGCCGGCAACCGGAAGCTTGGGAGGCGCGACACCTGCACCAAACATGTCAAGGTAGCGCTGGTTGGCGCAGGTCATCCGCCCCGCCTCATCGGTGATGCAAATCGCGGTATCGGGATGGTCGGTCGCAGCATGGGTCACCGACCAGTCGGGCATCACAGTGCTCACCGGCGTCCTCGCAGGGAAATGGCGACGATAGACCATGATCAGCGTAGCCAGACCGACGAGACCCGCGACAAACAGCGCCAGCGGCACCCAGTCGCCCAGCGCCAGCCAGATCAGCCCGCCACTGATCACCAGCCCGCCGAGCACGATCAGGGCGGTGATCCGGTCATTGGGCGCGTTGGGGTCAGGAAGGTCGGGCAGCCAGTCCGGCCAGTCAAGGTCGGTGCGGGAGCGGGTGTTGGTCAAAGTCGTCAGGTTCCTTGGGCACGCGACAATTGCCGCATCACCAAGCCCTAGGCTAGCGCAATCATGGCCCGCTTACAATTTCTCCGCTCAGCTTACTGAATGCGCGCTCCGCTTGGCTTTTGAAATACGACGACGACGCTTGTTCGCGATCCATATCCGCCAGCCGAAAGCGCTCAGCACATAGCTCAGCGCCGCCAGCACGACCCCCATCACCACCAGGCCAACGGCGGTGATCGACGCAGCACCGGTCAGCCACTGCATCCAGCTGTCGACCTCGGGCGTGTTGAGCGCGGTTGCGACCGGCTGGCCGAAAGTTGTCGCGTCAATGCGCAGGATGAACTTGCCGACCTGATAGGCGACAATCCAGAAGATCGGCGTGGTGATCGGGTTGGTGATGAAGGTCGTCAGCGCCGCAACCGGCACATTGGCTCGCACCGGCAATGCCAGCAGCGCCGCCACGAAAATCTGGCCAAGAGGTACGACAATCCCGACCAGCATACCAAGCGCCACGCCGCGTGGCACCGACCGCCGGGTAAAGCGCCACAGCTCAGACCGGAGCACACGCGCGGCAAAGGGCTTCATGAAACGGCTGCGCTCCATGCTTTCACGCGTCGGCATGTTTCGTCCAACCCAGCGGGCGAACCGGCCTTCAGTCAACTCCAATCCCTTATGCCTTCTTATCCAGTGTCGCTTATGTGGGCCTGCCCCAGAAAAAGGCCATAACCTTGTTCGGATTAAAACGACGTTTAACCCGATTCGCGGGACGAATCGGACGCCAGCCTCATCCAAGCACCGCCCATAGCGCGACTGAGTGATCTGACGCACGTTCTGTCATAAGGCGACCCGCTTTTTCGACGGATGGAGTGATGGCCGTGTGTGCGGCGATACCGGTGATAGCCCTCACCCCTTGTCGCGCATGATCCTGCCCTGGTCGCGCTTCCATTCGCGCTCCTTGGTCGCGGCGCGCTTGTCGGGGGCCTTCTTGCCCTTGGCGAGTGCCAGTTCAACCTTGGCGCGGCCGCGGCCGTTGAAGAACACTGACAAAGGCACGAGCGTCATGCCCTGCCGCGCCACCGCGCCGTGCAGCTTGGTGATCTCGCGCTCATGCAGCAGCAGCTTGCGCGGGCGTTTGGGTTCATGATTCTCGCGGTTGCCGTGGCTGTATTCGGGGATGTTCGAGTTGATGAGCCAGACCTGCTCGTCCTTCACCTCGGCATAGCTTTCCGCGATTGACCCCTGGCCCGAACGCAGCGCCTTAACCTCGGTGCCGGTGAGCGCGATGCCTGCTTCATACACCGTATCGATGGCGTAGTCGTAACGCGCGCGCCGGTTCTCGGCGACGACCTTTTGCTTGTCGAATGTCTCGGGCTTGGGCCGCGCCATCAAATAAGCCCGGCGTGGACGAGCGCAGCATCGACAATCTTGCGGCTCTTTTTGTCGGGCGGAGTCATCGGCAGGCGCAGATCGGGCAAGAAATCAGGCCGCACCCGGTTGAGAGCGTATTTCACCGGACCGGGCGAGGCATCGGAGAACATTGCCGCATGCAGCGGAAACAGCCGGTCGTTGAGCGCCAGCGCGGCCTTGTAATCGCCCTTGGCAAGCGCTGCCTGAAACTGCGCGCACAAAGCAGGCGCGACATTGGCGGTGACCGAGATGCAGCCCACCCCGCCCATCGCGCGATGGGCCAAAGCCAGCTCGTCATTGCCCGACATCTGGCAGAACTTCTTACCGCAGCGCGCACGCTGCGCGCTGACGCGTTCAAGATCGCCGGTCGCATCCTTGACGCCGATGATCGTCGGGAAGCGTGCGAGCTTGGCCATCGTGTCAAGCTTGATGTCGGTCACGGTGCGTGCCGGCACGTTATAGAGCAAGATCGGCAGATCGCATGCCTCGGTCAGCGCCTTGAAATGCGCGCGCACCCCGTCCTGCCCAGGTCGGTTGTAATAAGGCGGCACCACCAGCGCCGCGCTTGCCCCCGCTGCCCTGGCGTTGCGCATATGGCCAATCGCGACCTGGGTATCGTTGGACCCGCAGCCCGCAATCACCGGCACCCGGCCCGCTGCCTGCTCGACGCAGACGCGCACGACATGGTCATGCTCCTCAATCGACATGGTCGCCGCCTCGCCGGTGGTGCCGCACGGTACCAGCCCGGCGCTGCCACTGTCGATCTGCCAGTCGATCAGCGCGCGGAACGCTGGCTCATCAAACGCTCCGTCGCGGAATGGTGTCGCCAGAGCGGGAATTGACCCGGAAAACATGCGGTAGCTCCTTTACCTTGCCTGCAAACCGGGCAAGAACTCTCATATGCGCATCACAGTTACGTTCAGCGCCTGATAAGGATCGAAAGCGCATCATGTCCAGCATGGTTTCAAAAATTGCCCTTGCGCGCAGCATTGCCGCACTCTCCGCCCTGCCACTCATTGGTGTTCCCGCTGCCTGCATTGCCAGCGAGCAGCAATCCAATTACGCAGCTGCTCCAGCCCCGATCAATCGCGGTGGTGACGGCAGCGACTGGGACCGCGCCCGCGCCCAGTTGATGCAATCGATGCCCGCCGACCTGTCGGGCACCATCGGCAACTGGCGCGCGCTGACCGCCAGCCCGAACAACTATACCTTTTCGACCTTTGCGAGCTTTCTGGTAGCCAATCCCGGCTGGCCCGATGAAGACAAGCTGCGCCGCAGCGCCGAACAATCATTGGGCACTGGCTATGCTGAACCCGGCCAGGTTGTCTCGTTTTTCACCCGCTTCCCGCCGCTGACCAATGTCGGGCGCGCCCGTTATGCGCTGGCCCTTGCTGAAACCGGCCAGCGCGATGTCGCGCAGAGCGAGGCGATCAAGGCGTGGCGCGGCGGCACGATGACGAGCGACGACAAGGCGCGGCTGTTCAGCCAGTTCGGCGCGCGCTTCAGCATCG
>NZ_JBGTFM010000223.1:0-2538 GCF_041747255.1 Blastomonas sp.
AGCGCAGGATGCGTTCGCGCTGCGCAGCCAGCAGCGCGCCGCTGCTGCGCAAGCTTCCGGACATCTCGCTGCACAGATCACGCCGGTGACCATCGCCAGCCGCAAGGGCGATGTCGGCGTCGATACCGACGAGCACCCGCGCGCCGACACCACGCTGGCGAGTCTTGCCAATCTCAAGCCCATTGTTCGCGCCGATGGCACCGTGACGGCGGGCAACGCTTCGGGCGTCAACGACGGCGCTGCGGCGATGATCATCGCCAGCGAGGCGGCGGCACAAGCTCATGGTCTGGAGCCGCGTGCGCGCGTGCTGGGCATGGCCAGCGCCGGGGTGGCGCCGCGCATTATGGGGCTAGGCCCGGTGCCCGCGACGCAAAAGCTGCTGGCAAAGCTGGGGTTGACGATGGATCAGATCGATGTGGTCGAGCTGAACGAGGCGTTCGCGGCGCAGGGTCTCGCGGTGATGCGCGAGCTGGGGATGGCCGACGATGACCCGCGCGTCAACGCGTGGGGCGGTGCGATTGCGCTGGGTCATCCGCTCGGCATGTCCGGCGCGCGCATCTTGCAGACGGTGGTCGACCGGTTGCATGTTGAGGGCGGGCGTTATGGCCTGGCCACGCTGTGCATTGGCGTGGGGCAAGGGCTGGCGGTCGCGGTCGAGCGGGTGTGATTTACCCCTTGTACAAGCCATCCATCCGCGTCTGATAGCGCCCCCGGATCACGTGCCGACGGATCTTGAGTGAGGGCGTCATCTCGCCATTTTCGATGCTGAACGGTTCATCGGCAAAAGTGAACTGGCGGACCTTTTCGATCACTGAAAGGTCGCTGTTCACCCGGTCAATCGCGGCGCGCAATGCAGATTTGAACGCGGGGTTCGCCTGCAACGTGGCAAAATCGAATGGCATGTCTTCGGCGCTCGCCCATTCCATCGCCCATTCGGGGTCTGGCACCACCAGTCCGACCAGATAGGGCCGCCGGTCGCCCGTGACCATCGCCTGATGAATCTCGGGCTGCAGCGTCAGCATGCCTTCAACCTTTTGCGGCGACACATTGTCGCCCTTGTCGTTGACGATCAGGTCCTTCTTGCGATCTGTTATGGCGATGCGACCTGCATCGTCGATCAGCCCGATGTCGCCGGTGTGCAGCCAGCCATCGATCAGCACTCGCGCGCTTTCCTCAGGGTTCTGCCAATAGCCGTGCATCACCTGCTCACCGCGCACCAGAATCTCGCCATCCTCGGCGATTTTCACTTCGGTATCGGCGAGCACCGGGCCAACGGTGTCCATCTTCAGCCCCACCGACGGGCGGTTGCAGGCGATGATCGGCGCGGCCTCGGTCTGGCCATAGCCCTGCAGGAGCGTTAGCCCAAGCGAATGAAAAAACACGCCGATCTCGGGATTGAGCGGCGCTCCGCCCGAGACCATCGCCTTCATCCGCCCGCCAAAGCGTGCCTGAATCTTGGGGCGCAGGCTTTTCGACAGGATGAAATCCATCGGCTTGTCGAGCACCCCGGCGCGGCCATCGAGCTGCTTTTGACCGAGCGCCATCGCGCGTTCGAACAGGAAGTTGGCGAGCTTCCCCTGCTTTTGAATCTGCTTGAGGATGCGCGCGCGCAGCACCTCGAACAGGCGCGGCACCACGACCATGATCGTCGGA
Organism: Blastomonas sp.; assembly: GCF_041747255.1. Taxonomy (GTDB): domain Bacteria; phylum Pseudomonadota; class Alphaproteobacteria; order Sphingomonadales; family Sphingomonadaceae; genus Blastomonas. Next base: position 1,654 of record NZ_JBGTFM010000223.1, read on the forward strand.
CGCGTTTCTTCGATGTTGCTGGCGAGCTTTTCGAGCCCTTCCGAATAATAAATTTGCGCCCCCAGACCGATGGGGAAGAACTGCCCGGCGCTGTGTTCATACGCATGGCTGAGCGGCAGAAACGAAAGGAACACCTCGTCATCCCAACCGAAATCTTCGGCGATCACCCGGGTTGGCCCTGCGACATTGTGCAGGATCGCGCCATGGTGCTGCATCACCCCGCGCGGCGCACCACCGGTGCCGCTGGTATAGATGATGCACGCGGTGTCCTGCCGGGAGAGTGCGGCAGCATCGGCCTTGATCGCCGCGATCAGCCCGGCCTGTCGTGCCGCGTCGCCTGTCACCAGATCGTCCCAGCTGTGCGCCATGAAGCGGCTGGCCTGCGCGATCTTGAGCGCGTCCATGCCGATGACATGCCAGGCATTGCCCGCGCGCAGCACGGCGGGCAGCAATGTCTTGGCAAGCTTGGCGTTCGACACGATCACCGCGCGCGCACCCGAATTGTCGAGGATGTGCTGGTGGTCGCGCTCGGTATTGGTGGTGTAGGTTGGCACCGTGATGCAGCCGGCGGCCATGATCGCCAGATCTGAAATGCACCATTCGGGGCGGTTTTCAGAGACCAGCATCACCCGGTCACCGCGCACCAGCCCCATATCCTTGAGCGCACTGGCAAGCTCTGCCACCTGGCCTGCCGCCGAGCGCCAGCTAGTCGACACCCAGGCCCCGTCGCGCTTGGCCCACAGGAACGGCGCATCGCCCAGCTCATCGGCGCGCACAAAGAACATCGATACCAGATTGTCGAACCGGGCGAACTGGCCCATGGATTTGTCCGCGATCACCGTCAACAGGCTCCTGTCTGCGCCGCGCTTGCTGTGCGGTCTGTGG
>NZ_JBGTFM010000224.1:0-5550 GCF_041747255.1 Blastomonas sp.
GCGCGAAAGGATCAAGCGACAAACCATCGAACATCGGCGCTTGCAACACCGCAAGCTCGCCGCCTAAAACCAACCCGCAGACGAGGCCCACACTCCGCTAAGCTACGCCGCGATCTGTGCCAAATGTTTTGACGACGGACACGAGGCGTCCATCTGCAAGCCGACTGAAGGCCCGCAGGGTCAAACGCGGATAACGCCGCGTAGTCTGTGCCCTGGAAGACCACGCCATTGTAAAACGTAAACACTGGCCAGAAGATGCGCTCAGCCTGCCTGGTGCAGTTATAGCGAATTTGGACCCAGCGATGGTGGTCAAAATTCGTCTTGTATGGGCAAAGAGACCATGCTCGGCTACAATTGTAGTGGAGAAATCGAATATCGGTTTCGTTATCGCCGCTTGAATGCTGGATCACGCAACTTTTTGTGTCGAGGCAAAAGGGGCCGTTAGCGCGATCCATGCGGCCTTGCCCGACACCTTTTCTGTATGTCGGTCGCGAGCAATGACGAAAGCGCAAGATCTTGCAAAAAAGGAGAACGTCATGCTGCGTAGAACATTGAGCAAAATGCTGGTCCTGGTCGCGATCTTGCCCGTAGCCGCGAGCTGCCGCGCTAGCGGATTGGCGGAAGCCGCAGATGCGGATTTCTATGTTTGTGACGGTTGTGATGCGGTAGGGGAACGAGACCCTGCCAGCCTAGATTGGAATGTAGACCTAGCATCTCATCTAGAGCCTGGTGAGCGCCTTGTCCTTAGCGGCGTCGTATATCAGAGTGACGGCCAAACACCCGCTTCAGACGTGGTGATTTACGCTCATCAGACGAACGCGGAAGGCCGCTACGCCAACGGCTCGAGTGAATCGGTCTGGAGCCGACGGCACGGGAAGCTGCGCAACTGGGTCAGAACAGGCCCAGACGGGCGCTATGAGTTTAGGACAATCAAGCCAGGGGTTTACCCCAGTCGAAACGACCCGGCCCATATCCATCTTTTCTTGGCCGAGCCGGGACAACCTCCTTATTGGATTGACGACGTGGTCTTCGCCGGGGAATTCGGCGTTGACGATAAATATCGCCAGTCCCGGGAGAACCGTGGAGGTTTGGGTATCGTTGAGCTTGAACGAAACGGTGCCGGTAAGTGGGTGGCTCGCCGGGACATTATACTGGAGGTGCATCCTGAATAGAAAACTCGGGATCTATCTTCGAAGCAAAAGCCGACCTGGTCGCCGAGGTTCAGTACGGAAGATAGCGATCCCGCGCTCGGCCAGCAGGTTCTTGACATTCCAAAGCAACAGCGGAAACCACATATATCTCCATCACCAGCCGAATGATCTTAGGCGTCGCGTTAAAGCAGCGAAAAAAGCTGGCTGGCTTCTTGATCTTGGCATCACCATGCCCTGCTCTCAATTCGCTACCAGCAAGTGCAATTGCTTTCATCAAACCACTCAGGTCGATCTAAGCGGCCAAAGATCGGCTTGTGGCGGAACTTCCGGTACTCCCTGCTTTGCCGCATTGACCCTCAAAATCGAGCATAACATGGCGCCGTCGATGCGCCAGTCATTCGCGCCAAAGTAAGACGATGAGGTTCGTTTTGACGCTGCACAGGAACCAATGTGGGCCAATTCTGATCTTTTCGGGTATCGCCATGTGCTCGCCCTTGGGTAACTGAACGGCTGACTTCCTGGTTGACGTCCTGCAGCCAAATCGGTGGCGCTAGGTGCTTTCTTGTGTCAGCAGCATGCGATTGCCTCTTTTCTGATGGTGAGTGAAGTGGATGATCTGCTATCGCCGTGTCCTGAATTGCAGCGTTTTGTCGAAGGTTATTGGCAGCGGCATGGCTCTTATCAACCAGCGAAGAGAGTGCGCGTGTTGGCGGATGCATGCACCAAGATTATCTTCGAGCTCGTACCGATGCCCTGGCCTTCCTGCTACGTGATAGCGACGCAACTTACGCCAATCATTGTTACTTTAACGGGCGAGGTACACCGGATCGGCATTCGCTTTCGGCCGGGAATGGCGGGGTTCTTCCTTAACCGTTCACTCGACGGCCTCGGCGACCGTCTCACCAGCTTTACGGAAGTTTCGGTGGCCGAAGGCGAACAGATGCTCGGGCAATTGCGAGAGGCTTGCTCTTTGTCGGTGAGGGTACACTTGGTGGATGGGTGGCTCCTTTCCCTTCTGGCAGCGGCTCAGCCCGACTTTCATGTTGTCGCAGAGACGTCTCGGCTGAGCCACGGGATGCGGAACGGGCTGCCACCTCCAGCGCTAGCAGGCTTGATGGGCTGGCCTGAGCGGCGGCTGCAGCGGGTGTGTCGCGAACGCTTCGGTGCGACGGCCGCAAATCTTCACCGCTTCTACCGTTTCGAAATCCTGCAAAAGAGATTGAACAGTCATCCGGTTGAGTTGGCAGACCTTGCGGCAGAGCTGCGCTTTTCGGACCAGGCGCACATGGCACGCGAATTCCGGCATTTCGCCGGCACCACGATCTCTTCCTTTTTGCGCGAGCGTGTAGATGTCGGAAATGTTCAAGACAAGGGCGACTGGCTGCCGGTACTGCGCAGGGCGGAGGAGAGCGGCATATGGTGATGCGACTGATTTTGTGGCTGCTGGGTCTTATCGTTCTTTCAGCCTGTACTGCAGTGCCTGAGCTGTCCAAGGGGGCAGCGGGCGGAGCAGCGGCGCCGATAGCGATTGTCGGCGTCACAGTCATTCCAATGACAGAGGAAAGTGCACTTCTTCCCAATTATACAGTCGTCATCCGCGACGGAAAGATAGCAGCTGTTGGGCCACGTGGGAAACTCGCCATCCCTGCAGGCGCCGTTATCATCGATGGTACAGGCCGCTTTCTCATGCCCGGCCTGACCGATGCGCACGTCCATCTGGAATATATCGAGAATCCCGACATTCTGAAGCTATTCGTGGCAAACGGAGTGACCACGATACGCAGCATGGATGGTCGCCCGTTTATTCTCGGTTGGCGAGAACGGACAAGTTCGGGTGACCTGATCGGCCCCCGCATTATTACTGCCGGCCCGATCATCGATGGGTCGCCACCCGCGAGAGATGACAATCTCGCTGCGGCCGACGCCACCGCTTCCCGTGCCGCCGTCGCCGCACAAAAGCAACAGGGCTATGATTTTATCAAGGCCTATTCAAATCTGTCATCAGAAACCTACGATGAGTTGATCCGAGAGGCCGAGTTGCGCGGACTCAAAGTGGCTGGCCATATTCCTCGCGCAGTCCCGCTCGATCGCGCGATCGCCGCTCAGTGGTCGATCGAGCATCTCGGCGATTTTGCCGCTGTGGTGACCGCGGAAGATGAATCGCCTGTCCCTGGTTGGGCACGACGTTCGCTGGCGGCTCCGCTCAGCTCGTCACGGCTGCAGGCTTTGGCACGGCAACTCGCGACTGCCGGGGTGTGGGTGGTGCCCACGTCCGTACAGCAAGATCGCAGTCTTGCCCCTGACATCGAACTCAAAGCGTGGCTGGTCGATCCGCAGATGCGCAACATACCGTCTTTCGCCTTAGAGCAATGGAAGGGCGCAACGAGCTGGTGGCAAAGACTCGATGCAGGCGATTGGGCTCTCGTTGGACAGGCACGTAAAAATCGGCTCATGATGATCTCTGAATTTCGCGAGGCAGGGGTTCGAATGGCGATCGGCTCGGACACTCCTAACCCGTTCGTCATCCCTGGGGCGTCGGTTCATCTTGAGCTGGCGAATTTCGTGGCAGCTGGCTTTTCCCCTGCCGAATCTCTTGCTGCGGCGACTATAGAACCCGCAAGGATGCTTGACCTGGATCAGGTGCAAGGGAGTGTCGAGGCGGGGAAACGGGCCGATCTTTTGCTTCTATACGCCAACCCGCTAGACGACATCGCCAATGCCGCTGCTCGCGTAGGCATTTTCCTTAGCGGACGCTGGTTCAGCGAGCAGGAGTTGCAATCCATGGCGCAGGATCTCGCTCGCGCCACACCGACAACACAGCGCGTCCAGTAAGCGTCTACGGTCATTACACTCAAGCTCGTATACAGCGCGATCGTGACGCCAATAACGACGCGTGCGTTCGGTTTGGATGAGTGGATCTGCAACTCAAGATAGCGGTCTTGGACCACAAAGCTGCTACATGCCATAACCAGATTGAATCGCATGCTTTAGGATCGCGCCGCGATAAATCAAATGACCGACATTGGGGCGATCGGCTTGGATAAATCGCGCGGTGTGATCCTAATGAGCGGCCGACGGTGATTTTGAGTGACTTAGCGAAACGCAGTTTGCGCGCGTGACCTGCCGGCCTATTGCTTTTCCACATCGGCAACTGTGCCATAAAGGTCGCAGCGCTGCGCAAGATCGCTTTTTGTCGCGAATCATAACCTACATCAACGTTCTGATGCGGAGCGGCAATTATGACCGGCGTCACGAATTGGGCATGCGTAAGAGGCGGGATGATCGATCTGCTGGAGCTAGCAGCGCGGATTGAAGCGGCGGATGCGCCGGACAGGGCGTTGTTTCAGAGGGCCGGTGAGGCAGTATACGGCCAATCTCATGCAGGTTGGCCGCAAAACCTTCATTACGCCTACGAAGGGTGTCTTGCAGCCGAAGCGTGGACCAGCGCGGCAGAGATGCTGGTGCCGGAAGGGTGGCACACCTGCTTTATGCACACCGGACGGCACAGCGGTTCATGCCGGTGGGAATTACGACAGCGTGCCGGCGACAGTGAAGAGAGTCGCGCCGTCACCCCCGGTCAAGCATTGGCTGCCGCTGCGATCCGCGCGCATTACGCAGCGAGAGCATCATGAGCAGCCTTGAGATTGTTTATATTCGTAACGAGCGCATTGATGGCTCGGAACGATGGAACGGTTCGTTTGCAGGCGCCAAAGAACTGGCTGAGCGCGCAGTCATGGCGGACCCGGATTTGCGGGTCGAAATTTTGGCAGAAGGCGGCTCAAAGCTGTTTGAACTGCCAAAGATCATGCGCGGTTCCTGACGGGCCACGCAGCTGATTGTTACCAGCGAGCCGCCCTGTTGGTGGCCGGGTTACCCGCGCACCACCGTCATCAGGTAGTTCAGCGCCAGACTGTCGCTGAGGTGCAGGCCGCTCAGCGGGTCCCAGGCGATGCCGCGCGTGCTTGTCACCTGCAGTCCGGCTGCCGCCAGCAGACCGGTGAGTTCATCGGGTGTCAGGAACTTGTGCCAATCGTGCGTGTCACGCGGCACCTGGCCAATGCGTTCGGCGGTCTCGACCAGCAGAATGCGCGACAATGCCGTGCGGTTCGGGGTGGAAAGCAGCATCAGCCCGCCGGGGGCAAGCGCGCGTTCCAGCCCGGCGATAAACGCGGCCGGGTCGGTGACATGCTCGATCACCTCCATCGATGTGACAAGGTCAAAGGTCTCGCCTGCCAGCGTCTCGATACCGACATTGCGGTAATCGATGCGCAGCCCCATTGCGGTGGCATGGGCGCTGGCCGCTGCCACGTTCTCCGCCGCAGCATCGAGCCCGGTCACATCCGCCCCGAGCCGCGCCAGCGGTTCGGTGAGCAGCCCCGCACCGCAGCCGACATCGAGC
>NZ_JBGTFM010000225.1:0-3804 GCF_041747255.1 Blastomonas sp.
ATTGCGGCGGCGGAGACCGGCCTGATCGAACCGGTGCTGGTAGGCCCAGAAGCGAAGACTCGCGCGGCTGCCGATGCCGCAGGCGTGGACATCTCGAAGCTTGAACTGGTGCCGGTGGAACACAGCCATGCCGCCGCCGCCGAGGCGTGCCGCTTGGCGCGCGCTGGCGACGTCGGGGCGGTGATGAAGGGCAGCCTGCACACCGATGAGCTGCTGAGCGCAGTGGTCGACCGCGATGCCGGGCTGCGCACCGATCGGCGGATGAGCCATGTTTTCATCTTTGAGGTGCCCGATTACCCGCGGCTGCTGCTGGTCAGCGATGCCGCAATCATCATCGCGCCCGATCTTACCGCCAAGAAGGACATTGTACAAAACGCCATCGACTGCGCGATTGCGCTCGGCATCACCGAGCCGCGCGTCGCATTGCTGGCGGCGGTGGAGACGGTGCATCCGGCGATGTCGGCCACGATCGATGCCGCCTCGCTCGCCAAGATGGCGCATCGCGGCCAGATCGTCGGCGGGCTGGTCGATGGACCGCTGGCGTTTGACAACGCCATCTCGCCCGCCGCCGTGGCGGCCAAACACATCGTGTCAGAGGTCGCAGGCCGCGCCGATGTGCTGATCGCGCCCGATATCGAAGCGGGCAACATGATTGCCAAGCAGCTCACCTATTTCTCGGGCGCGCTGTCCGCCGGCATCGTGATCGGCGCGCGCGGGCCGATCATCCTCACCAGCCGCGCCGATGACGCGGTGACCCGGCTTGCCTCCTGCGCCGCCGCGCTGCTGGTCGCGGGGCACCAGCGGTTGAAACCGCCGCGATGACCGGGCAGATGCTCGTCCTCAACGCAGGGTCGTCGAGCCTGAAGTTTGCACTTTTTGATCCAGGCACGCGGCCTGCCAGAATTGCGGCGGGCAATCTGTCGCGGATCGGTTCTGCGCCATGGCTCAAGCTCAGAATCGGGGACACGACCACTGAGACGCGCGCTGCCGCCGATGGCCCGATCGACCTGCGTGTCGCTGCGGCGTTGGTGTTCGACGCGCTGTATGCCAAGGGCCTGCTCGATGGCATCAGCGCCGTCGGCCACCGGATCGTGCACGGCGGCGCGATGTTCACCGCGCCGGTGCTGCTCGACGCTGCCGTTGTGGGTCAACTTGAAGCGCTGGTTCCGCTCGCGCCGCTGCATCAGCCGCACAATCTCGATATTGTCCGGTTTGCAGCAGAGCGCTTGCCGCAGGCCGCGCAGATCGGCTGTTTCGATACCGCATTTCACGCCGCGCGGCCCCGGCTCGATATGCTCTACGCCCTGCCCCGCGAGCTTACCGACGATGGCATGATCGCTTACGGCTTTCACGGCCTGTCCTATGCGCACATCGCCGCGCGGTTGCGGGCTCTTGATGGTGAGCGCGCCGGAGGCAGGACCATTGTGGCACATCTGGGCAGCGGGGCGAGCCTGTGCGCGATGCAAGGCGGCGTAAGCGTTGCAACGACTATGGGATTTTCGGCGCTCGAAGGGCTGATGATGGCGACCCGCTCGGGCTCTATCGATCCTGGCATTCTGCTGCATCTGATCGAAGCCAAGGGCATGACGGCCAGCGAGATCTCCGAGCTGCTCTACAGCCGTTCGGGGCTGCTTGGCGTGTCAGGCTTCTCAGGCGACATGCAGGTGCTGATCGAGAGCGACGCATCGCAGGCGCGCGAGGCGGTGGACCTATTCATCTACCGCACCGGCCGCGCCATCGGATCGCTCGCCGCCGTATTGGGCGGGCTCGACACGCTCGTATTCACGGCGGGCATTGGCGAGAATTCAACGATTATCCGCCAGCGGCTTGGCGATGCAGCGGCTTGGCTGGGGGTGCAGATTGACGCTGACGCCAACCAGCGCGGCAATGCTGTGATCTCCCCGCCCGGCTCTGCGGTCATGGCGCATGTCATCCCCGCAGATGAAGAACTGGCGATTGCCGAGGGCATGATAGCGTGTCTGGAAAACGGTTTGGACGGCTGACCGATGGCAGACAACACCTTGCCCACCAGCTTCCACGCGCTCACCGCCGACGTATCCGTGCAGCAAATGGACACGCAGACCACCGGGCTTGATCCGTCAGAGGCGCAGCGCAGGCTGCAACAGTACGGCCCAAACCGCTTGCCCGAAGGCGCGCAGCGCAGCGCCTTCAAGCGCTTCATCATGCAGTTTCACAACCTGCTGATCTATGTGCTGATCGCGGCTGCAATATTGGCGGCAGTCATCGGCCATATCACCGATGCGCTGGTTATCGTCGCGGTGGTGCTGGTCAATGCGATCATCGGGTTCGTCCAGGAAGGGCGCGCCAACAGTGCGATGAACGCGATACGGGCAATGATCGATCCGCACGCGTCCGTATTGCGCGGCGGCCAGCGGCTGACCATCGCTGCCGATGAAGTCGTGCCCGGTGATATCGTGTTGCTCGAAGCGGGCGACCGGATCGCAGCTGATCTCAGGCTGATCAAGGCGAGCAACCTCAAGGCCGACGAGGCGATCCTCACCGGCGAATCGGTGCCAGTCGACAAGCAGGTCGCGCCGGTTGCGGCCGATGTGCCGCTGGGCGACCGCTTCTCCATGGCGTTTTCGGGCAGCTTCGTCGCCGCAGGGCAAGGCGAGGGCGTGGTCATCGCCACCGGCGCGCAAACCCAGCTCGGCCAGATCAGCACCATGATCGGCAATGTGGAACAGCTCGCAACGCCATTGATCCGCCAGATGGATCATTTCGCGCGCCAGGTGACCATGGTCATCCTGGGCATCTCGGCGCTGGTCTTCGGCTTTGCCTGGTGGAGCGAAAGCTACTCAATCGGCGATGCCTTCATGGCGGTTGTCGGGCTGGTGGTGGCGGCAATCCCCGAAGGTCTGCCGGCCATGATGACGATCACGCTGGCGGTCGGCGTGCAGCGCATGGCGCGGCGCAAGGCGATCATCCGGCGGCTGCCTGCAGTCGAAACTTTGGGTGCGGTGTCAGTGATCTGTTCGGACAAGACGGGCACGCTTACCCGCAACGAGATGACCGTGTCACGGCTGGTCACCGGTGACGGGACGGTAAGCGTCGACGGCACCGGCTATGCACCGCTGGGCGGTTTTGCCAGCGACGACGGTGCGCTACTCGATCCCGCTGCCGAAACGGTGCTTGAAGCGCTCACCCTTGCAGGTCTGTTGTGCAACGATGCGGCGCTGCGCCAGGTCGATGATCGCTGGATCGTCGATGGCGATCCGATGGAGGGCGCGCTGCTTTCGGTTGCTGTGAAAGCTGGCCACAATGACGCGGTCGCCCGCGCAGAGTTTACGCGGATCGCCGAAATACCGTTCGATTCACGTCACCGTTATATGGCGACGCTCAACGCCCGCAGCGGACATCCACCCCAGCTGTTCGTAAAGGGGGCGCCCGAGACCATCGTCGCGATGTGCTCGGACGTGGCGACCGCTGCCGGCCCGCAGCCTATCGATGCCGCGCACTGGCTGGCGCAGATCGATGCGCTTGCCGGGGCCGGGCAGCGCGTCATCGTGGTCGCGCAACGACTTATGCCCGCCGCGACCAGTGTGCTCTCCAGCGATGATGTCAGCGGTGGCCTGACCTTGCTCGGGCTGGTCGGACTGATCGATCCGCCCCGACCTGAAGCGATTGCCGCCATCGCCGAATGCCACGCGGCCGGCATAGCCGTGAAAATGATCACCGGCGACCACGCCGTCACCGCGCGCGCTATCGCCATCGCGCTGGGCCTGGGCGATGACCCGCGCACGCTGACCGGCGCGGATCTTGACGTGCTGGATGATGCGGCGT
>NZ_JBGTFM010000226.1:0-10660 GCF_041747255.1 Blastomonas sp.
GTGCGGATGAACTGGCTGTGCCAGGCGAACTCGTTGATGACGCGCACGTTGACGCGGTATTCGGCCTGCGATCCGCCAAACAGGTCCTGCACGTAGAGCTTTGGCTTTTCGCCCAGAAAGGCGAGAAAATCATCCTTGAGCGCGGCGAAGTGTTCGGGGCTCATGGCGACGTTGGTTTTGCCCCACCACACGGTGTCTTCGGTTTCGGCGTCGCGCACGATGAACTTGTCGGTGGCGCTGCGACCGGTGTGCTTGCCGGTGGCAACGACCAGCGCCCCGCCTGCGGCCAGTGATCCTTCGCCATTGCGCAAAGCCTCTTCGACCAATGCCTCAGTGCCCAGGTTCCATGCCTGATTGGAGGTTGCGACAAAGCCCTGATCGGCAAGCGAAACATTAGAATTCTGTGCCACTGGCTTGTTCTCCCGTGCGGCCATAAGGGGCAGATGCTGTCCCTGCTCATGACCGGATGATTGTTTTTTCGGCGACTCGTCCTGAGCGCTGTTGATCATCAGAATGTCCAAGACCAGAGTGAGTTAGAATGTCAATCCCCGGTGCCTGCACGGGTCAGGACGCGGTGGACCGATGACAACGGTGTCATCACGCACACGTGCACCAAAAAGGTGTTTACCCTGCGTCAGTGATGTGCGACCGAACCGGCAACGACCATTAAACTTGCGACGGGCAACCATGGCAGCGACAATTGCACTGGTCGATGACGACCGCAACATCCTGACATCGGTATCGATTGCCCTGCAGGCCGAGGGCTTTGTCACGCGGCTGTATTCTGATGGCGAAACCGCGCTGAAAGCGATTATCGACAGCCCGCCCGACCTGTGTCTGTTCGACATCAAGATGCCGCGCATGGACGGGCTTGAGCTGCTGCGCCGGGTGCGCGAACACAGCGCGGTGCCGGTGATCTTCCTGACATCCAAGGACGAGGAGCTGGACGAGGCGCTGGGGCTGGCGATGGGGGCGGACGATTACATCACCAAGCCGTTCTCGCAGCGTTTGCTGATTGCGCGGATCAAGGCGATCCTGCGCCGCGCCGAGCTGCTGCGCGCGCCCGAGGCGGGGCAGGTGGAAAAGCCCGCTGAACCGATCGTGCGTGGACGGCTGGAAATTGATCCGGCGCGGCATCTGGTGCTGTGGGATGGCAGCAAGGTCACGCTGACGGTGACCGAGTTTCTGATCCTTGAGGCGCTGGCGGCGCGCCCGGGCGTGGTCAAAAGCCGCAACCAGCTGATGGATGCCGCCTATCAGGACGATGTCTATGTCGATGACCGGACCATCGACAGCCATATCAAGCGGTTGCGGCGCAAGTTCCGCGAAGTCGATGCCGAGTTTTCCGGTATAGATACGCTCTATGGCGCCGGTTACCGATTCTCTGGCGAGTGATGTAGCCGGGCAGCGGCTGCGCTTGACCCGGCGCGTCTCGCTCACCTGGCGCATCCTTGCGGTCAATATCTTTGCGGTCGCCATGCTGGGCGGCGGCCTTTTTTATCTCGACAGCTATCGCGAACGGATTGTGCTCGAAAGGCTTGATCAGGAGCAGCAAACGGTCTGGCTGATGACGCAGGCGCTGGGCCGCATGGCCGCAAATGAGCGCGTCGCGCTGCTGGTCGCGGCAGACCGGCACAACAGCACGCGCTACCGGCTATATGCCGCCAGTGGCGCGGTGCTGATCGATACGGCGGTGCAAGGTGGCGGGGGCTATGGCTTGCGCGATCCGGCAGCCGAGCCCTGGCAAAAGGATGCCGCGCGCTTTTTGGACCGCACCGTCGACCGGATCGTCGGTGCGGTTCGCATTGACTATTATGCCGAAAAGCAGCCCGACCTGCTGACCAACTGGTCCGAGGCGCAGGCCGCGCTGGGGCAGGCGAAACCTGCAGCGGTGCTGCGCTATGCACCCGACCGCACGCCTCTGATCAGCGCGGCAATGGCCCTGCCAGACCGGTCGGCGGTGTTGTTTTCAACCCATAATGCGCGCGATGTCACGCGGATCGTGCGTGCCGAACGCTTCAGCCTGTCGCTGATCGTGCTCGCCACCGGACTTTTGTCGGTACTGCTGTCGCTTTATCTGGCGCGCACGATTGTCCAGCCGCTGCGCTTGCTTGCGCGCTCTGCAGTGCGGGTGCGGCTGGGGCGGTCGCGCGAGGTGGTGGTGCCACGCCTGCCTTCGCGCGGCGACGAGATCGGCCTACTGGCGCGCGCGCTGTCTGACATGAGCATGGCGCTGCGCCAGAAGATCGACGCGACCGGGGCTTTCGCCGCCGATGTCAGCCATGAGCTGAAAAACCCGCTCGCCTCGTTGCGCTCGGCGCTCGAAGGGCTGGGGAGCGTCAAGGACGAGTCGCTGCGCGCCCAGCTGTTTGATATCGCCTGCAACGACGTCCAGCGGCTCGACCGGTTGATCACCGACATTTCGGAAGCATCGCGGGTTGATGCACAGTTGACCCGCACGCGGTTTGAACCGGTCGATCTGGGCGCGATGATCGAAAATCTGCTCGCGCAGCGCGACGAACGGGGGCTCAACCAGGGGCGCGAGGTGATCTTTGCCCGCCCGCGGCGCGGTGTCGCGGTGGTGATGGGCGAGGGGACGCGGCTCGAGCGGGTGATTTCCAATCTGCTCGACAATGCAGTGTCGTTCTCGCCGGTCGGCGGCCTTGTCCAGATCGAGGCGACCCAGCTGCGCGACCGGGTGCTGGTGCGGGTGATCGACCAAGGGCCAGGGGTCCCACCCAGCGAACGCGAGGAGATTTTCCGGCGCTTTCACAGTGCGCGGCCCGATGGCGAGGCGTTTGGTACGCACAGCGGGCTGGGGCTGGCGATTGCCCGGACGATCATCGAGGGGCATCACGGCAGCATCCGGGTCGATGCGCGCGATGATGGTCAGGCCGGGGCTTGCTTTGAGGTCTGCCTGCCGACACTATCCTATGCAGGCGCGCTTGCCGGGCCGGCAATAGCGGGGCGTGGCGACGGGCAGGGATAAGCCCGTGCCTTACCCCCAAAGGGGTGTGGCATGAAGGCTGAGGACGACATCACATATCCTGCAACCTGTGTCGCGATCGGCGGGCGGGCGCTGCTGATCAGCGGTGCATCCGGGGTGGGCAAGTCAGAGCTGGCGCTGGCGCTGATCGATCGCGGGGCGCGGCTGATCAGCGACGACCATGTGCTGTTGAAGCGGCTCGGTTCGCAGATCATCGCATCGGCTGCCCAGCACATCGCCGGGCTGATCGAGGTGCGCAATCTGGGGCTGATGCCAATGGCGGTCGCTGAGGCTTGCCCGGTGGCGCTTTCGATCGAGCTTTCCCGCAATGCGCCGCGCTGGGTCGAAGCGTGCGCCCAGCGCAGCATCTTGGGGCTTGCGATCCCTGAAATCGTGCTGTTTCCGGGCGGCTGCATATTGGCGATCAAGGCTGAAATGGCGTTGCAAGCCTATGGCCTGAAGGGATAGAAGCGGGCGACGGCGATATCGCTGCAATTGCCCCCGGGATGTCAAGGATCACCGATGCCTCAAGCGGACAAGTCCGACAAGCCTGTCTCGTCTGACAGGGCTGCAAAGCAGCTGACATCGGGCGATGCGGCCAACGGCGGCGGCCCGCTGCGCGTGATGCTGGTCACCGGCCTGTCAGGTGCGGGCAAGACCACCGCGCTCAAGACGCTTGAGGACCTGGGCTGGGAGGCGATTGACAACTTCCCGATCCGGCTGCTGCCCAGGTTGATTGACACCCCGCAAGCCACGGTCAGCCAGGACCGCAACCGCCCCATCGCCATTGGCTTCGACACGCGCACCCGGGGCTTTGACCCAGCCTCGATCCTCAAGCAGGTGCGCAAGGTTGAGGAGCGCGGCACCTATGCGGCGAGCATGTTGTTTCTCGATTGTGCGGGGCGCGAGCTGCAGCGCCGCTATGCCGAAACGCGCAGACGTCACCCGATGGCGCAAGACCGCCCGGCCGCTGCCGGGATCGCCGAAGAGCGCGAACTGCTGCAACCGCTGCGCCGCTGGGCGGACAGCGTGATCGACACGACCGACATGCCGATCTCTGACCTGCAGCACGAAATCCGCCGCCGCTATGCGCTGGAGCAGTCGCCCACCAGCCTGATCATCACCAGCTTCGGCTTTGCGCGCGGCATGCCGCCGAGCGCCGACCTTGTGTTCGACATGCGTTTTTTGCGCAATCCGCACTGGGACCGTGCGCTGCGCCCGCTCACCGGGCAGGACGCGGCGGTGGGTGCGTTCGTGATGGAGGACCCGGCTTTCGTGGGCGCCATTGACCGGATCACCGACCTGCTGACCTTCCTGATGCCGCGCTATCAGGCGGCAGCCAAGGCCTATGTGCATGTCGCCATCGGCTGTACCGGGGGGAGACATCGATCGGTGTTCGTCGCCGAGGAACTCACCAAGCGCTTGCAAGCATCGGGCTTTTGTCCCACTGTCCACCATCGAAACCTTACGTCGAGACCGGTCGATGCCATTGAAGGACATCCCGTGCCGCCGCAGGCATAACCGTGGCAGGCGCGTGTAGCGTTCAGGATCGACACGCAAAGTGGTGCACAATTTCCCATGATCGGACTAATTCTTGTAACCCATGGACGGCTCGCCCAGGAGTTTCTGGTGGCGATGGAGCATGTCGTTGGCAAGCAACAGAACATTGAGGCGGTCGCCATCGGCCCCAATGACGACATGGAACAGCGCCGCACCGATATTTCCAACGCCATCGCCAAGGTGAACACCGGCAAGGGCGTGATCATTCTGACCGATCTGTTTGGCGGCACCCCCTCCAACCTTGCGATCTCGCTGCTCGATGCGGGCAAGGTCGAGGTGATCGCCGGCGTTAACCTGCCGATGCTGATCCGGCTGGAGGGGACGCGCAAGACGATGGACGTGCGCGACGCGGTGGCGGCGGCGCGCGATGCGGGGCAGAAGTATATCAGCGTTGCATCGGACCTGCTGGGGCAGGAAAGCGCGCGGTGATCACGCAAACCGTTGAAATTACCAACCAGCGCGGGCTGCACGCTCGCGCCAGCGCCAAGTTCGTCAATGCCGTTGCGCGGTTGCCCGAAGGCGTCGCGGTGACAGTGGGCAAGGATGACCACAGGGTGACCGGCGATTCGATCATGGGGCTGATGATGCTTGGCGCGGCGCGCGGCGATTGCATCACCATCAGCGTGGAGGGCGAGGGCGCCGATGCCGCGCTCAAGAAGCTGGTTGGGCTGGTCGTCGATGGCTTTGGCGAGGACTGATGCGTCGTCGTCCCTTAGCATGACGATTATCCGCCAGCCGATCACCGGCTTTTCCAACCCGGCGGTTAAGGCCGCGCGCGCATTGCGTGAGAAAAAGCACCGCAAGCGCGAGGGGCGGTTTCTCGCCGAGGGACTGCGACTGCTCACCGAGGCGCGCGAGGCGGGGATCGTTCCTGAAGGTCTGTGGCTGGGCCAAAGCCGCGATCCGCACCCGCTTGTCGATGCACTGGAGCGCGCGGTCAGCGATGAGGGCGGGACGATCTACGAGACCAGCACCGACATCCTCGCCAAGATATCGGGCAAGGACAATCCGCAGACGGTGCTCGGCGTGTTCGCCGACCTGCCCACCGGCCTTGCACGGATCGACCGCAGCCGTTCAGGCATCTGGCTGGTCGCGCAATCGCTGCGCGACCCCGGCAACTTGGGCACGATGCTGCGCACCTGCGATGCGGTGGGGGCGGGCGGGCTGATCCTGATCGACCAGTGCGTCGATCCGTTCTCGGTCGAGGCGGTGCGCGCCAGCATGGGCGCGGTGTTCACCGTGCCGGTGGCGCAGGCGGACTGGGCGGAGTTTGTGGGCTGGCTGCGCGCCGGACCGGGGCAGCTGGTCGGCACCAGTCTGAACACCGCGCACGATTACCGAGGCGCAGACTATGCCAGCCCCTGCTTCCTGCTGATCGGCAACGAGGCGCAGGGCCTGCCGGAGGAGTATGAGGCGGCGTGCGACCTGCTGGTGAAAATCCCCATGCTGGGCAAGGCCGACAGCCTTAACGCGGCGGTGGCAGCGGCAGTGATGGCCTATGAGGTGCTGGCGCGGCAGCGGTGAACGGCCACGCTTGTTCATCGGCGGATCAGCATTCTGCCGGTATTTTGCAGCCATGCGATTCCTGATCCTACCGCTCGTCATGTTCGCTGCCGGATGCGCTGCGAACGCCCCCTCGCCGCAGAGCGCTGGTCGGGATGGCGCGACCTATGTCGCACGCGGGCAGGAACCGGGCTGGATCGTGCGCATGGACGATGCCACGATCCGCTACGAGGGCGATTATGGTGCGACCGTGCTGTCATCCCCCCGGCCACGAGGCGCCGCCATAGCCAACGGACAGCGATACTCAGCGCGCGATCTGGTGGTGGAGATCACCAACACGCCGTGTCAGGACGTCATGAGCGGTGAGCGCTTTGCCGATACGGTGCGGGTCACCGCGCGCGGCACCACCGTATCGGGCTGCGGCGGTATCGCCATGCTGCCCGATGGGCTTGAGGGCACGCGCTGGTCGATTGTGTCCATCGACGGCAAGCCTGTCGCAGCAGACCGACCCACCGAGGTGCGCTTTGAAGGCGGCCGGATCAGTGGCACCGCGGGCTGCAACCGCTTTGCTGCGGGCTATACGATCCGCGACGGCAAGCTGCGCGTCGCGCCGATGGCGATGACGCGCATGGCGTGCATCGGCCCCGGCGGCGATCAGGAGGAGGCATTCACCGCGCTGTTCGCCGGCGATGTGACGATGCAGCTCACCCCCGATGGGCGGATGACGCTGACGCAGGGAGAGCATGTCAGCGTGTTGCAGCAGAGCCCTTAATTCGGGGGCTTGCAGACGGCAGCCAAATTGCGCAATGACCGTCTTTATGACAACACTCTTCCGGGCTCGCGCCATCTCCTTTCTGGCGCTCGTCGCCGCATCCATCGCAACCCCCGCCGCCGCGCAATCGCGCCCTGCGCCGATCAGCGAGGCAGAGGTGCGCGCGCATATTGCTGTGCTCGCCAGCGATGATTTCGAGGGCCGCGCGCCGGGCACGGCGGGCGAAACCAAAACGCTCGATTATCTCGCGAAAACCTGGGCGAGCTATGGCCTGACATCGGGCACCAATGACGCCGCAACGCCGTGGTTCCAGCCGGTGCCGCTGGTCGAGCGCAAGCCGTTCGCGCAGACCGTGCAGGCGTTTGCCGGCAGCCGCCGGATCGCCATCGATACCGATGCAATTCTGCTGAGCGGGCGCAATGCCACCGACAGCGTCAATGCTGACCTGGTCTACGTGGGCTATGGCGTGAATGCTGATGGCAAGGTCAATGCCGATGTCGCGGGCAAGATCGCGGTGATGCTGTTTGCCGACCCCAAGTTCGACGGGCTTGAAACCCCGCCCGGACGGCGCGAGCGCGAGAAGCTGCTGGCCGAGGCCGGGGCACGCGCGGTGCTGATCGTCGCGCCCAAGGCTGCCCCTTGGGGCCAGATCCGCACCCAGGCAACCAGCGGCGCGATGCGGCTTGTCAAGGATGATGTCGGCGCGCCGATTGCCGGTCTGCTGCGCGAGGACGCGCTTGCCGCATTGCTGAAACCTGCGCGGCTGTCGCTCGAAGCGGCGGCCAAGCTCGCCGAAAACCCCGGCTTTGCCGGGCGCGCGCTGTCGGTGCGGATGGATCTGGTAACCAGCACCATTGTGCGTTCATTCGCCAGCCACAATGTCATCGCCAAGCTCGCGGGCAGCAAGCCGGATGCCGGTGCCATCGTGCTGCTCGGCCATTGGGACCATTTCGGCATCTGCCGGGGCGAGGAGGCGGAAGACCGCATCTGCAACGGTGCGGTCGACAACGCCAGCGGCATGGCGGTGCTGCTGACTGTCGCCCAGCGGCTGGCCAGAGCCAAGGCGGCTGGCGTGCAGCTCGACCGCGACGTCTATTTCATGGGCACCACGGCGGAAGAACGCGGACTGCTGGGCGCGTATCATTATGCGGACAAGCCCAATGTGCCGCTCGATCAGATTTTGGTTGCGCTCAATGTCGATACTGTTGCCATTGCCAAAAAGGGCGCGCCGGTGGCGATCATCGGGCGCGGCGAGACCGATCTCGATCCGCAGATCGAAGCGGTCGCCACCTCCATCGGCCGCAGCATTGAACCCAGCAAGGATGCCAATGCCTTCATCCGTCGTCAGGACGGCTGGGCGCTCGCCGCCAAGGGCGTAAAATCGCTGATGGTTGGCGGCTCGTTCGCCGATCTGGCGCTGCTGCAGGCGTTCCTCTCGACCGCCTACCACCAGCCCGATGACGAGCTCACCGACGCCACCGAACTGGGCGGTGCCACGGAGGATGCCAACCTGCACGTCGCGTTGGTCCAGCATTTTGCCGATACCGCGAAATATACCCCCGCACCCACTGGCGATTGATGCGCAGCTTGGTTACATGGGCCGCCACCATTGACGACTCAGCGATGAAAGTGGCCTGCGTATGGACATCCCCCTTGGCTTGACCTTTGACGACGTGCTGCTGCGCCCGGCAGCGTCGAACATCGTGCCCAGCCAGGCCAACACCGGCACCCAGCTGACCAAGTCGATCCATCTCAACATCCCGATCCTGTCGTCCGCCATGGACACCGTGACCGAGGCGCAGATGGCCATCGTCATGGCGCAGATGGGCGGCATCGGGGTGCTCCATCGTAACCTCGACATTGCCGACCAGATCGCGGCGGTGCGGCAGGTCAAGCGCTTTGAAAGCGGCATGGTCGTCAACCCGATCACCATCGCCCCCGATGCACCGCTGGCAGAGGCGCAGGCGCTGATGCGGCACCATGCGATTTCGGGTATCCCGGTGGTCGAGGCATCGGGCAAGCTGGTCGGCATCCTCACCAACCGCGATGTGCGTTTTGCCGAAAACCCGCTGCAGCCGGTGCGCGAGCTGATGACGTCCGAGAATCTTGCGACGGTGCCCGCCGATGTCGGGCAGGAGGAGGCGCGGCGGCTGCTGCATCAGCGGCGGATCGAAAAGCTGCTGGTGGTCGATGGCAACTATCGCTGCATCGGGCTGATCACGGTCAAGGACATCGAAAAGGCAGTGATGAACCCCAATGCGACCAAGGACGCGGCGGGTCGCCTGCGCGTTGCTGCCGCCTCCACCGTGGGCGAGGCGGGGCTGGAACGCAGCAAGGCGCTGATCGATGCCGAATGCGACCTGATCGTGGTCGATACCGCGCACGGCCACAGCAAGATGGTCGCCGAGGCGGTGACCGCGCTCAAGAAATATTCGAGCAACATCCAGGTGATCGCGGGCAATGTCGCCACCGCAGAAGCAACGCGCGCGCTGATCGATGCGGGCGCCGACGGCGTCAAGGTCGGCATCGGGCCGGGGTCGATCTGCACCACGCGGGTGGTGGCGGGCGTCGGCGTGCCGCAGCTGACCGCGATCATGGACTCAGCCGAGGAGGCAGACAAATCGGGCGTGCCGGTGATCGGCGACGGCGGCCTGCGCACCTCAGGCGATGCCGCCAAGGCACTTGCGGCGGGCGCGTCGAGCATCATGATCGGATCGATGCTGGCAGGCACTGAAGAGGCGCCCGGCGAAACCTTCCTGTTCCAGGGGCGCGCATACAAGAGCTATCGCGGCATGGGCAGCGTCGGCGCGATGGCGCGCGGCAGCGCCGACCGCTATTTTCAGCAGGACATCAAGGACCAGTTAAAGCTGGTGCCTGAAGGCATCGAGGGGCAGGTGCCGTTCAAAGGCCCGGCGCGCGATGTCATCCATCAGCTGGTTGGCGGCATCAAGGCAGCGATGGGCTATACCGGATCGCCGACAATCGAAGACATGCGCCGCAACGCCAGGTTCGTGCGCATCACCAATGCCGGCCTGCGCGAAAGTCATGTCCACGATGTGTCGATCACCCGGGAGGCCCCCAATTACCCGACGCAGTAACCCGGGAGCTGCGTTGTGACGCCCGCCGCGCGCGTGCAGGCGTCCATCGACCTGCTCGATGCGATCATCGGGGCAGCAGCGACGCAGGGTGCGCCCGCCGACACGCTGGCGCGCAATTTCTTCCGCGATCGCCGCTATATGGGGTCGGGTGACCGGCGCGCGGTGCGCGATCTTGCCTATCGCGCGATCCGCCGCTTTGGTGATGCGCCCGTCTCGGGCCGCGCCGCGCTCGCCGGATTGGCGCGCGAGGATGCTGCGCTCATTGCGCTGTTCGATGGTAGCCCTTATGGCCCGGCGGTCTTGTCCAATGATGAACCGGCGGCCAGCGGCGGCGCGATTCCGCAATGGATCGAGGCGCGGCTGCCCGCATTCCTAGATGATGCCGAGCGGCTGGCGTTGCTCGATCGCGCGCCGCTGGATATCCGCTTTGCACCTGCGCAAACCAGCCGCGATGCACTGGCCGCTTTTTGGCCCGATGCCCAGTTTCATAACGCCCTGCCGCTTGCCGCGCGATTGCCTAACGGCACCCATGTCGAAATGACTGCGCTTTGGCAGGATGGCGCCATCGACATTCAGGACTGGGGCAGTCAGGCAATTGTCGCGGCAAGCGACGCGCCCGCCGATGGCTTGCTGATTGATCTGTGCGCCGGGGCAGGCGGCAAGACGCTGGCGCTTTCGGCGCGATTCCCTGACGCGCGGATCGTCGCGGCAGACATCAGCCGCGACCGGCTGGCGGCGATG
>NZ_JBGTFM010000227.1:0-5100 GCF_041747255.1 Blastomonas sp.
CCGGGCTGCGCACGCTGCCGCTGTCGGAGATCCGCCCGCACCCCGGCCAGCCGCGCCGCTGGTTTGATGAAGAAGCGCTTGATGATCTGGCGCGCAGCATCGCCCAGCGCGGGGTGATCCAGCCAATCATTGTGCGGCCCCGGCCTGCGGGTGGCTATGAGCTTGTCGCGGGCGAGCGCCGCTGGCGCGCCGCACAGCGTGCGCGGCTGCATGAAATCCCCGCGATCATCCGCGAACTCAGCGATGCCGATACCTTTGCGCTGGCGCTGATCGAGAATATCCAGCGCGAAGACCTGAATCCGGTCGAGGAGGCCGAGGCCTATCAGCGGCTGGTGAGCGATCAGGGCTATAGCGCGGTCGAGGTCGCGCGCATGGTGGACAAGTCGCGCAGCCACATCGCCAATCTGATGCGGCTGCTCGCACTGCCGCAGCCGGTGCTCAAGATGGTGGCCGATGGACGGCTCAGCATGGGCCATGCGCGTGCACTGATCAACGTGCCCGATGCCGAGGCGATTGCCGCCGAGGTGGTGGACCGCAGCCTCTCGGTGCGCGAGGTCGAAAAGCTCGTCCGCAAGGCGCGCAGCGATGCCCAGCGCAGCACGGTTGAGCGCAAGCGTGGCGCATCCCCTACAGCCAATGTCAATGAAGACATCGCAGCGGTCGAGCGGCACCTTGAGGACTTGCTCGGCCTCAAGATTAGAATCGCCCCCGACGCCAATCAGCGCAGCGGCATGGTGACGGTGCGCTATGGCAGCCTTGATCAACTCGATCTGATCTGCCAGCGGCTGTCGGGCGAAATCATCTGATTAGGCTTATAAATCAATAGGTTAGAATCACGTCGATAGCTTGCGCTCCGGTCCATTCAGCACATTGATCGCCGTGTGCACCCTGGCCTCGATTTCTTCGCGGCCCAGCCCAGCCGGAATGAAATCGCCGATCTTGTAGGTGACCACGCCTGCATATTTGACAAACCCGCGCCGCGGATAGACCGTGCCGCTGTTGAGCGCGATGGGTACCACCGGCAGCTTGGCCAGCTTGTACAGCCCGGCAAAGCCCGCCTGCAGCGCGGGCTGCTCGCCAGGCGGGATGCTGCCGCCTTCAGGGTAGATGACGATCGAGCGGCCCTGCCCAACAAAGTGGCGCACCTCGCCCATCAGTTTGCGCAGCGCCGCCGCGCCACCATCGCGATCAATGAAGATCATGCCATAGGTGCGGGCGATCTGGCTCCACAGCGGGATGCGCGACAACTCTTTCTTGGCGACCACGGCGGGGCGGTTGAAGATGCGCAGCAATTCGATGGTCTCAAAGAAGCTCTCGTGCTTGATCGCCAGCAGAACTTGCTGCTCAGGAATATCGCCCTCGATCCGCACCCTGATCCCCAGAATGTAGCGCGCGCACAGATAGTGATAGCCGCCCCAACCGCGCGCCATCGATTGCAGGCGGAACTGTGAAAACGGCAGGATGATGAACGCGACGATCACGATGGGCACCGACCCGCCGTAGAAAAACAGGCCGAACAGGATCGTGCGCAGGAAGGCCAGGGGCTGGGCGTTCATCGGCATCAGACGCCGACCAATCCGGCGCCCATGCGCAGTACCAGCTTGTTATACTCGCGCCACAATGTCAGCAGGCTGGGACGGCTGGCGACCGCATCAACCTCGATCACGATATCGTCGGGCAGCGCGCGCTTAAGCTCATATTGCGCGCGGCGCATATGCCAGTCGGTGGTCACCAGCCGGATCGACTTGGCTTTGCGCTGCGCCACCCAGCGCGCAGTTTCCAGACCGTTTGACCGGGTATCGACCGCGCGAAAGCCCAGATCAACGCAGCAATCAAACAACGCGACCGCATCGGGATATTCGGCCATCAGTTCCACCGGGCGGACATCGCGGTCCACGCCCGAAATCAGCATGCGTTCGGCCCATTTGTTTTCCAGCGCCTCAAGCCCCCGATTGATCCGGTAAGGGCCGCCGGTCGGCACCACCACGGCATCGGTCTTGACCGGGCCCAATGGCTGCGGCAGCAGCAGCGCAAACCAGGCAAAGCCCAAAATCCACAGCAGCAATAGTGACGAGAACAAGCGAACGATCACAATTTGTTCCTGAGCGCGCGCAACACCGTCACCCGCGCGGTGAGCACCGCCAGTGCAATACCGCCAATCGGCACAAGTGCAAGCAGTGCCCAGTCTTGCCAGGCAAGGGTTCCGGCAGCAACCAGCCCTGAATCGAGCTGGGCAGCGGCACGGCCAAGCAGCAGCAGCACCGCGACGGCGGCAAGCGTGCCCATTGCTGCGCCCATCGCGGCATCGAGCGCAATCCGCCGCTGGAACAGGCGGGCGATCTGCTGGTTCGTGCTGCCCAGCAGATGCAGCACATCAATCGTATCGGCATGGCTCTCAAAGCTGCTGCGCGCCGACAGCACCACTGCGGCGGTGCTCGCCAGCAGCAGCATCACGACCAGCGCCAGCGCCAGCCAGCGCAGCATCGCCAGCAGATCGAAGACGGGGCGCAACCACTGGCCGTGTGGGTCGATCCGCGCATCGGGCGCGGTTTGTGCAAGCGCACCGCGCAATCGCGCCAGTGTCGCGGTATCAGCACGCCCGCGAAAATCGACATCGATCAGCACCGGCAGCGGAATGTCGCGATTGGCCGCGCCGCTGCCCAGCCAGGGGGCAAGCAGATCGCGCAGTTCGGCATCGGCGACCGGGGTGATTGCGGTGACCGCCGGGTCGGCGCGCAACACCAGCTCGGCGGCATCGCTCTGCTGGCGCCGGGCATCGGCATCGGCGGTGACAATCTGCACCGTCGCGCGTCCGGCAAGGTCTGCGTTGACCTTGTCAGACGCAGCGCCCAGCGCCAGACCCGCCGCTGCCGCCAATATGGTCAGGAACATCATCACCGTAATCACCCACGGCATCGGCCCGGTCAGCCGCGCCTGGGGGATCAGCCGACGGTCCTGCCGGGAAGGGAAGAACGCCCCGATCAAGTGGGTTCGCCCTGCTGCCAGCCGCCAGAATCGGACGGACGCGGCGGATAGCGCAAGGCGCCGGTGGGGTCGGACAGGCGGCCGTTTTCAAGCCGCATCATCTGCGCGCGCTTGATGCGGGTCATCAGGTGGATGTCGTGGGTGGCGACCACGATCGTCGTGCCCATCCGATTGAGCGCCTCAAACAGACGCAGCAACCGCACCGCCATTTCAGGGTCGACGTTGCCGGTCGGTTCATCGGCGATCAGGATTTCGGGCCGGGTGATCACCGCGCGGGCGATGGCGACACGCTGCTGCTCTCCGCCCGAAAGCGTCGCGGGCAGTGCGTCGGCGCGCTCGGCGAGCTTCACCCAGTCGAGTATCTCGCGCACCGGCTTTTCGATATCGGCCTCGCGCATCCCGCCGATGCGAAGTGGCAGCGCGATATTGTCAAACGCCGAGAGGTGCGGGACCAGCCGGAAATCCTGAAACACCACGCCGATCCGGCGGCGAAAGCCCGGCAGCCGATCGCGCGACAGGGTGACCGCGTCAGTGTTGAACAGGCGGATCAGCCCGCGACTGGGCCGTTGCGCCAGATAGAGCAGCCGCAGCAACGATGACTTGCCCGCGCCCGACGCACCGGTGAGGAAATAGAACTGGCCGGCAAACAGCGTGAAGCTGATGTCAGCCAGCGCTTCGGGGCCGGTGCCGTAGCGCAGGCCCACATTCTCAAACTGGACGATGCTATCCATCGGCGGCGCTATCCATGAGCGACGATGGCCCCGTACATGGCGGTGCTTTGGTCGCAGCTGCCCTGACCGTGCACGAAAGACGCGTCGCTGGCAGGCATAAAGTGTTTCCGTCTGCTTTGGCTGGCGCACGGGCAATAGCCGCCAACCCTGTGGCCACCGGCTATAGCGCCGAAACTCCAGTGGAAAAAGGCCGCAGATGCAGCTTGCGCCCCGTCAAGGCACTTGCGGGCGTTCGCGCAGCGTGGTTAGAAACGTCATGATTATTGCGTGCCCAGCGTGCAACACCCGCTACGCGGTGCCAGACAGCGCCATCGGTCTCGATGGCCGCTCGGTCAGATGTGCCAAATGCGGCAACAGCTGGTTTCAGCACGGTCCCGAAATGGCTGAAGCGACGGCTGCGGCGCATGGCGTTGTTGCTGCCGAGCCACCCACGCCTGCGCGACCGGTTGTGAACGCTCCCTCGCCCGCTGCGGATGATGTCGGTGTATCAGCGCCTAGGCGGACCGAAGCGGCACCAGGTGCACCTGCGGCAGACGAAACTGCAGAACCTTCAAGCAAATCGCCGTCTTTCGGCGATCCGGCGGCGAGCCCAGCGCCAGCGTTCTCGCCGCTGGCCCGACCACCGGTTCATGTGCCGGCGCCGACAGCGGTCTATACCGATGACGCGGTGGCCGAGCGGCCCAGCAGTTTCGAGCACGAGCCGCCGTTTCGACCCCGCCGCAATCCGGCGCGAATCTGGATGTGGGTGGCGATCGGCTTTGCGTTGCTGGCATCGGGCGCGGCCGCCGCGATCTACACCTTTGGCCTGCCCGGTGCGATTGGAGAATATACCCTGCCCTTTGCCGAGGTTGAACCTGACCTGCACATCGATTTCCCGCCCGCGCAGCAGGAGCGGCGTACGCTCGACAATGGCACCGAATATTTTTCCGCCTCGGGCACGATCCGCAATCTTTCGCAGCGCACCCAGAAGGTCCCGCCGATGCTGGTGGTACTGCGCGATGCGCAGAACCGTGTTGTGTTCAGCTGGATCATCAACCCGCCGGTGGACTCACTTGAACCCGGCGAAACCGCCGATTTTCGGCAGGCGATGGCCGATGTGCCGCGCTCTGCGGCGAGCGCGGAAATCGCCTGGGCCAGCGCCCGTTGATCCTGCCCGCGCGACGCGGTGTGAGGTTGCTCTCACATCCGCATGCACGCTGCATAATCGCGGTTGCTAAGCCACCCGCGCTTTGCTAGTGGCGCGGCCTGCCAAGCCGGGGCATGCGCAGGCATCCCCCTTGTTGATCAGTGCGGTCATGGCGGAATTGGTAGACGCGCAACGTTGAGGTCGTTGTGGGCGAAAGCCCGTGGAAGTTCGAGTCTTCTTGACCGCACCAGTCAGTCC
>NZ_JBGTFM010000228.1:0-14789 GCF_041747255.1 Blastomonas sp.
CGGGCCTGCGCTGGTCGAGGCGGCGCGGCGCGGCCTGATTTTGCACAGCCTGTTCGAGCGCCTGCCGGGTGTGCCCGATCAGGACCGCGAGGCAGCGGCGGGGCGGTGGCTCAAAAGTCAGCACGGGCTTGGCGATCCGGCGCAGCAAAAAGACATTGTCAGCTCGGTGCTGGCAGTGCTGAACAATCCCGACTGGGCGGAATTTTTCGGCCCGGAAGCGCTCGCTGAGGCACCGATTGCAGCTGTGGTCGGATCGCATGTTGTCGCCGGGACCGTAGACCGGTTGCTGATCACACCACAGCGGGTGTTGATCATCGATTTCAAAACCACGCGCCGCCCGCCTGAAACGCTGGAGCGACTACCGCGCGCACATGTGCGGCAGATGGCGGCCTATGTCGCGGCCTTGCGGGTAATCTTCCCGGGCAGGCAGGTCGAGGCCGCGCTGCTCTACACTCATCTGCCCAAGCTGTATCTGCTGCCCGACGCGCTGATCGACACCGTAAAGCTGGACTAGGGAGCCAGACACGAATAGTTGAGGGCCAAGATGCTTGAGTGCCTGAGGCACCCGCCCTACATCCCTGATCAACCTCATACAAAGGACTCCCCAATGGCTACCAAGGCAATCAGCGATGCCAGCTTTGAAGCTGACGTTCTACAATCCGATAAGCCGGTGCTCGTCGACTTTTGGGCAGAATGGTGCGGCCCGTGCAAGATGATT
Organism: Blastomonas sp.; assembly: GCF_041747255.1. GTDB lineage: Bacteria > Pseudomonadota > Alphaproteobacteria > Sphingomonadales > Sphingomonadaceae > Blastomonas. The sequence goes on from NZ_JBGTFM010000228.1 coordinate 719, forward strand.
GGACCAGCGCTTGAAGAAATCAGCGACGAGCTGGGCGACAAGGTCACCATCACCAAGATCAACATCGACGACAATCCCGATGCACCCGCCAAATATGGGGTGCGCGGCATCCCGACGATGATCCTGTTCGACAAGGGGCAGATCGTTGATACCAAGGTCGGTGCCGCCCCCAAGAGCGCACTGAAGGGTTGGCTCGAAGCCTCGCTTCCGGCCTGATCACACCGACAGGATGGCAGCTGCCTCGTCCCACAGCCGGGGCGAGGCGGCAGCGATCATGCCGGTGCGCCGGTCGCCGGGCAGATAACGCGTTCCGTCGAGCCGCGCAGCTTTGCCGCCCGCTTCTGCAAGGAACAGTACACCAGCGGCATGGTCCCACGGCAGCGTGCGTTCGAACAGCGTGACATCGTTCTGGCCGAGCACCAGCCGGGGATATTGTTCGGCGGCGCAGCGCGGGATGTCCACCAGCCGCAGGCGGCCCTCGGCAGCGGCATTGATTGCGCTGCGGCGGGGTTCTTCAATGAACAATGTCGAAAGTGCAGCGACCGGCAGGGTCTCGCCGCTTTCTTTGGCGAGCACCGGCGTCCCGTTGATAAACGCCCCGCCGCCGCGCACCGCATGGCACATGCGTTTGGCAAGCGGATCGTATAGCCAGCCTGCGACCGTTTCGCCCGCTTCGATCAGCGCAATGATGATCCCGAACGGCGGGTGGCCGTGTGCGTAATTGTGGGTGCCATCGATGGGGTCGATAATCCACGCGTCGCTGTCGTTGACCCGCTCGATGAGCGCCGGGTCAGCCTCCACCGCTTCTTCGCCGACAATGCTCGCACCGGGCAGGATCGCGGCCAGCCCGGCGCTCAGGCGGCGTTCGCTTTCCTTGTCTGCGAAAGTCACCAGATCGCCGGGGGCCTTGTTCTCGATCTGGCTGACGGAAAGCTGTTGATAGTGATGCAGCACCACGTCGCGCGATACGGTCTCGATCAAGGCGGAAATGGCTCTGTGCAGGCTGTGCATCACTCAGCTCCGGTAATCGGCGTTGATCGATATGTAGCCGTGGGTAAGGTCGCAGGTCCACACCGTGGCTACACCGTTGCCCAGCCCGATATCGACGCCAATGACGATCTCTTGTCCCTTGAGGTGCGCGGCGACCGGGGCTTCGTCATAGCCATCGACCACCACGCCCTCAGCGGCGACCTCGATGCCGCCAAAGCGGATCGACAGCTGGTCGCGATCAGCAGGCTCGCCCGCTTTGCCGACGGCCATCACCACCCGGCCCCAATTGGCGTCCTCGCCTGCAATCGCAGTTTTGACCAGCGGTGAATTGGCAATGCTGAGCGCGATCCGGTGCGCGCTGGCATCAGATTCCGCACCACTGACCCGCACCTCGATGAATTTGGTTGCCCCCTCGCCATCGCGGACCACGAGATGCGCAAGCTGGCGGCACAGATCGGTGAGTGCGGCGGCAAACGCGTCGGCGCCGGGCTCATCGAAGCTGACAAGCGGCGCATGACCTGCCTGGCCGGTGGCAAACGCAAGCACGGTGTCGCTGGTCGATGTGTCGCTGTCGACGGTGATGCAACTGAACGTGGTGCGGTTGGCGGCGCTGAGCATCTGCTGCAGCAGTGCAGGGGCAATCGCCGCATCGGTGAAGATATAGCCCAGCATCGTCGCCATATCGGGCGCGATCATGCCCGATCCCTTGATCACCCCGCAGAGCTCGACCCGCGTTTCACCGATCATCGCGCTGGCGGTTGCTGCCTTGGCAAAGGTATCGGTGGTGCCGATGGCATCGGCCAGGTCGCGCCAGCTGCACGGGTCGGCGTCAAACGCGGCCTCAAGCCCCGCGCTTGCCTTGTCGTGCGGCAGCGGCACACCAATCACCCCGGTGGCGGATACGAATATCTCCTCACGCGCACAGCCAAGCCGGTCAGACGCGGTCGCCACCAGCATCTCGACCGCTGCGCGGCCCTTGCCGCCGGTGAACGCGTTGGCATTGCCCGCGCTGACGAGCAGCGCCCGCGCCGTGCCGTGCTTGAGTGCGCTGCGGCACCATTCGACCTCGGGCGAGGGGCATTTGCTGGTGGTTGTAACCCCCGCAACAGACGTGCCCTTGCTAAGCTCAACATAGCTCAGGTCGCAGCGGTCCCAGTCCTTGTAGCGCGCACGGGCAACGCGCGGGCTCACGCCTGCAATCAGCGGAAGGTCAGGAAATGGTTGGGCGAGGGGCGATCTGGCATGCTTCATGGCTTTGGTCTTTACAGCTTCGGGATGCAGAAGCGCATTAATGGAGATCACCGAAGGTGCAAGCTGTGCCATGCAAAACATTGGACGAAGCAGGCCCCGCCGCCTATGTATGGTTCAACAGGAAATCGAAACTTTACGTGAAACTGCTTCTTGCCCTGCTTGCGCTGCTTACCGGCTTTTCCGCTGCGGATGCTGCGCGCGTTGTCGAGCCGTCGGTTACGCACGGCGACGGCAGCGGATTCAGCGTCCTTTTCGAAGCCGTCGACGCGGTCAGCGTGTCTGCTCAGCCGGCCCATTTTGTTCACGCTGAACACCGTCCTCTGGCCGCTTTGCAGATGCTGCAGATGCCGGTTCTTGCGATGGCTGCGTCACTGATCGCGGCCCCGGTTCATCGTTCAGACCGCAGCCGGGAATAGCGACTGATCTCGCGACCTCCGCCGCATCGGTGAGATTTCGCTTTGCACAGCTTGCTTCGACCAACCGCTGCTGCAGCCATCTCCGGCAGAACTCCGTGAACCACGCGCTGCCATTTCAGACACTTTCGATACACAAGGAATTACCGCCATGCTCGGCGCCATTGCCAAATCATTGTTCGGTTCATCGAACGACCGCTACGTCAAATCAATTCTCAAGGTCGTTGACACGATCAACGCCTTTGAACCGCAAATTTCCGCGATGTCTGACGATGAGCTGCGCGCGCAGACGCAGAAGTTCCGCGACCAGCTTGCCGCCGGAACAAAGCTTAACGATATTCTGCCCGAAGCTTTTGCGACGGTACGCGAAGCCTCGATCCGCACGCTTGGGATGCGTCATTTCGACACCCAGATGGTTGGCGGCATCGTGCTGCATCGTGGCGAAATCGCCGAGATGCGCACCGGCGAGGGCAAGACCCTGGTTGCGACGCTGGCCTGCTATCTGAACGCGATCGATGGCAAGGGCGTGCATGTTGTCACGGTCAACGATTACCTCGCCGCGCGCGATGCCGAGTGGATGGGGCAGGTTTATCGGTTCCTGGGGCTGACCACCGGTGTCATCGTGCCCAATCTGGGCGAGGCGGCGCGGCGCGAAGCTTATGCAGCCGACATCACCTACGCGACCAACAACGAACTCGGCTTCGATTACCTGCGCGACAATATGAAGCACGAGCGCAGCCAGATGGTGCAGCGCCCTTACAGTTTCGCGGTGGTCGACGAGGTCGATTCGATCCTGATCGACGAAGCGCGTACCCCGTTGATCATTTCTGGCCCGACCGACGACAAGTCAGAACAATATATAGCGGTCAACGCCATCGTGCAGAAGTTGGATGATGGCGATTATGAGAAGGACGAAAAGTCCCGCTCAATCATCCTCACCGAAGACGGCACTGAGAAGGCCGAGCGGTTGCTCGAGGAGGCAGGCCTGCTTGAAGGCAGCAACCTTTACGATGTCGAAAACACCCAGATCGTCCATCACCTTGACCAGGCACTCAAGGCGAACGTGATGTTCAAGCGTGACATCGATTATATCGTCAAGGAAGGCCAGATCGTCATCATCGACGAGTTCACCGGCCGGATGATGGACGGTCGCCGCTGGTCGAACGGGTTGCACCAGGCGGTCGAGGCAAAGGAAGGTGTGCAGATCAAGCCGGAAAACCAGACCTTGGCGTCGATCACCTTCCAGAACTATTTCCGTATGTATCCCAAGCTTTCAGGCATGACCGGCACCGCAGCAACCGAAGCTGCCGAATTCTTTGATATCTACAAGATGAATGTGGTGACCATCCCCACCAACAAGCCGGTGCGCCGGATTGATGAGGAGGACGAGTTCTACAAGAACACCGCCGACAAGTTTCAGGCGATTGCCAAGGCAATCCGTGAGAAGAACCTGATCGGTCAGCCAGTGCTGGTCGGCACCGTGTCGATCGAGAAATCGGAGCTTTTGTCCGATTATCTCACCAAGGAAGGCGTGCCGCACAGCGTGCTCAATGCGCGTTTTCACGAGCAGGAAGCGCATATCGTGGCGCAGGCCGGGCGGTTCGGCGCGGTCACCATCGCCACCAATATGGCGGGGCGAGGAACCGATATTCAGCTGGGTGGCAATATTGAGTTCCTGATCAACGATCAGCTCGGCGAGATGCTCGAAGGCCCGGAACGCGAGGCGGAAGTCGAGCGGATCAAGGCCGAGGTTGCTGCAGAAAAGGCCAAGGTGCTTGAGGCTGGCGGTCTGTTCGTGCTGGGCACCGAGCGGCACGAGAGCCGCCGCATCGACAACCAGCTGCGTGGGCGTTCAGGACGGCAGGGCGACCCTGGCCTGTCGCGCTTTTATCTGTGTCTTGAAGACGATCTGCTGCGCATCTTCGGGCCGGACACGCTGTTTTCAAAGATGATGAAAAACAACCTTGGCGATGGCGAGGCGATCGGTTCCAAATGGCTGTCAAAGGCCATCGAGACCGCGCAGAAAAAGGTCGAGGCACGCAACTACGACATCCGCAAGCAGGTCGTCGAATATGATGACGTGATGAACGACCAGCGCAAGGTCATCTACGAACAGCGCGCCGAGATCATGGATGCAGACGGAGTCGACGATGTCGTTCTGGACATGCGCAATGACACGGTCAACGCGATTGTCGGTGAAGCCTGCCCGCCGGGTACCTATCCCGAGCAATGGAATGTTGATGGGTTGAAGGCCAAGGTCAAAGCGACGCTGGGGCTTGAGCCCGACATCGACGCCTGGCTGCAGGAAGATGCTGTCGAGCCCGACATGATTGAGGAACGCATCCGCGATCTGGCGCAGGCGAGCGTTGAAGAGAAAGCGGGCGAGGTCGAGCCTGAACTGTGGCATTCGATTGAAAAATCGGTGTTGTTGCAAAGCCTTGACCATCATTGGAAAGAGCATCTGGCAACACTCGATGCGCTGCGTCAGGTCGTGTTCCTGCGTGCCTACGCCCAGAAGACGCCGATCAATGAATATAAGCGCGAGGCATTTGGCCTGTTTGAACGGATGCTTGAGGTGATCCGCGAGGATGTGACCGGCACGATCATGAGCCTGCAGATTCGCGATCCGGAGGTGCCTGCGTTGCCCGAGCTTCCCGATTTCCTCACCACGCACTTCGATCCCTTTACCGGTGAGGACAACAGCGCCGACATCGATGGCGGCACGATGGGTACGGTGGCCGCTACGCTGCCGCCGCGCCAATCCCCCCGGCCAGAGCTTGAAGGCGATGTGACGATCGCAGAGGTCAGCCGCAACGCGCCGTGCCCATGCGGATCAGGGCGTAAATACAAGCATTGTCACGGCAAAGCCGCCTAGCCACATATGCTCTGGCTCGCTGCCGGGTTTGCGCTCACTGCGTTGCTGTATGCATCGGTGGGTTTCGGCGGCGGGTCGACCTACAATGCGCTTCTCGTGCTCGCCGATACGGACTATCGGCTGCTGCCATCGATTGCGCTGGTCTGCAATATAATCGTCGTGACAGGCGGCACGATCCGGTTTGCACAGGCAGGTGCGGTCCCATGGCGGCCCCTGCTGCCCATCTTGCTGCTATCTGCGCCGTGCGCTTGGGCAGGCGGACGGTTGCCGGTGGAAAAATCGCTGTTCATTGCGCTTTTGGGCATTGCCCTCCTGCTCGCCGGGCTGCTGATGCTGGCGCAGCGTGCGCCAAAAGCATCAGCGGACAGTAAGCCTCGCTTGCCGTGGATCGGCATTCCCATCGGCATGGGGGTGGGCTTTTTCAGCGGGATTGTCGGCATTGGTGGCGGCATTTTTCTGGCGCCGGTACTGCATCTGCTGCGCTGGGCCAGCGCACGCCCGATCGCCGCCAGCGCCAGCCTTTTCATTCTGGTCAATTCGCTCGCAGGGCTGATCGGTCAGGTGATGAAACAGGATGCAGCTGCAACCATTGGTCAGATTTCAGGCTATTGGCCCCTGTTTGCTGCAGTTTTTGTCGGCGGTCAGATCGGCAGCATTGCCGGTGCGCACATCCTGCCGCATAGCGTCATCCGCATCGGCACCGCCATCCTGATCCTGTATGTAGCTGGCCAGTTGCTGTGGCAACGCTTTGGCTGATCCCAGGCAATTCGTTGTGCAGCCCGGCGACCGGCAGCCAGATGTGCAATCACGAACCGATAAAAAACAAGGGGCCCGAGCCAAAAGCCCGGACCCCTAAGTATTGCAGCCTATTAAGGGTCGCATAACCAGGCCGCGCGCATGTCGATGCGCCTGATAATGTGATCCGTCAATGGCCATAAAATTGCGGAGCATTTCGCAGGGTTTGTCGCCAGCCCATCGTCGAAAATTTTCGTGCTTTTCGCGCATAGATAGCCCGGCCTCTCGCCGCTTGACCGGACCAGCACGCCGCTCGCCTGATTTAGCCTCAAACGCCTATGACGAAAACGAAAAAGCCAGAAAAATGCAGAAATTTTACGTGGGGGATTAAGTGGCAGACGATCCGACAAGTCGTGTAAAAACACTTTAGATCATGCGCTTAAGGCACGGCTGGCTCCCCGAGTAGGATTCGAACCTACGGCCAAGTGATTAACAGTCACCTACTCTACCGCTGAGCTATCGGGGATCGCCTGTGCTCCCTTACGGGAAGCGCGCCTATAGCACCCGGTTTTTCACTTTGGCAAGCCGCAGTGTCGCGGATTCAGACGATAAATTGTTCGGCAGATATCCGGTCATCAAGGCTGTGGCCGGGATCGAACATCAGACACAGACGGCGCAAGGGGTCGATTTCGATCAGGATATCGCGGATATCGCGCACTTCGCGCTGGTCGGCCACGGCGCTGACCGGGCGCTTGGTCGGCTCCAGCACACGCAGGTTGATCTGCGAGGAATCAGGCAACAACGCCCCCTTCCACCGGCGTGGACGAAACGGGCTGATCGGGGTCAGCGCCAGCATCCCGCAACCCAGGGGCAGGATGGGACCGCTGGCCGAGAGGTTGTAAGCGGTCGAGCCTGCAGGCGTCGCCACCAGCACGCCGTCGCACACCAACTCGGGGATGCGCACCGCGCCATTGACGCTGACTTCGATCTTGGCAGTTTGGCGCGTTTCACGCAGTAGCGAGACCTCGTTTATTGCCGGATAGACGATGCGCTGCCCGTCCATCGTGGTTGCAACCATGGATAGCGGAAGAACCTCAAACTGTTGTGCCTGTTCAAGCCGGTGGTGGATGCTGTTACCGCTGCGCCAAAGGTTCATCAGAAAACCCACGGTGCCAAGGTTCAGGCCATAGACCGGCACGATCCGTCCGCGCTCGAGCATCTGGTGCAGCGTCTGCAGCATGAAGCCATCGCCGCCCATCACAACCACCATATCAGCCTGATCGATACTCACCCAGTCATGCGCCGCCTGCATTTCACGCGATGCCTTGCGCGCCTGCTCGGTGGGAGACACGGTCAGCGCAAGTTTCATTTCGGCAATGGGTATGGGCATCGGCACTGCCATATTAGAGTGAATTGCACCGGGTCTTAACTGATTGATGTTAATGCGCCAATCTTTCTTGCTTCTGCGCGGTGTTGCAGGGCAAATACGGACAGGTTCGGCATGTGAAGTTCACGCGAAGAGAAGGGGGCTGCACATCACTGACGATCCTGCCTTAGCGCCGATGTGCCGTCTGATCAGTGCTGGATCGCAAGACCCAGCGCTCATTCAGGCCATCCATGAAGCAGGATTTGATTGCGGTGTTCAGCCACAGCCATCGGTAGTGGTGCTCGACTGGCGCAACTGCGACCTAAGGGCTTCGCCTTCCGAAGCGATAGCGGAGCATCTGGCAAAATTGGCCCTGCCGCCCCCGCTTGTGCTGCTGCTGGTTGATCAAAAGCGCGCGGCTGGGCTTGTTGAAACATTGCCCGCGCAGATTTCGCATGTGCTGGTCGCGCCGCTCGCGCCGCAAGCGCTGGCGCTGCAGCTTGCTTGTTTGCATCGCGCTTGCGCCAGTCCGGCGTCCAGCGGGCCGGATGTCCAAACCTTGCTTGCTCGCCTGCAATCCAGTCCTGACCTGCCGGTACATGGCATGATGATCGGGTTGCGACGGATTGAGGCGATCAACGCCACATTTGGCAACGCGGTAGGCGATGCCGCGCTGGCCGTTGCACAAGCGCGCCTTGAGCGGCAAGTCACCCAGCGCTTGTCATCGCGCGCGCTATGCCTGCGACTGAGCGGGGGCAGCTTTCTCATCGCAGATACCCACGCAGAAAATCGGCTCGCCTGGCAGATTGAATCCGAACATCTGCTGAAGCAACTCTCTGAACCGGTAGAAGTTCTGGGGCAGGTGCTGAGGTTAACCGCGCGTGCGTCGCTGGCGTTGGCCAAGCCGGATGAGGGTCCCGTGTCGCTGCTGGACCGGCTATCAGCCGGGCTGGCGCAGGCGCGGACGAGCCCTGCAGACCCTGTGCGCTGGACCGACCGCACCGCCGATCATGCGCCTGAAAGCGGCTACCGGCTTGAACAGGATTTGGTGCACGCGATCGAGCGCGGAGAAATAAGGGTCCTCTTCCAGCCGCAGTTCGAAATCGCCTCGGGTACGATCAGCGGCGCAGAGGCGCTGGCGCGGTGGCAACATCCGCGTCATGGCGAAATCGGCGCTGGCACGTTGTTCGCGCTCGCTGACAAGGCTGATCTCACGCGGCAACTGTCGCGCCATATCCGCGCAGTCGCGCTTGATAATGCTGCGCGCTGGACCGAATCGCTGGCCGGACTCAGGCTGTCGGTCAATCTGACTGCCGAGGATCTGTCCGAAAGTGGCTTTGCCCGGCGTGAACTGGCGATGATCGCAGCGTCGGGGTTCGATCCGGCACGGCTGACGCTGGAAATTACCGAATCGGCGCTGGTGCCCGATCTCAAGCGCGCCGCCGCCCGATTTGCTGATTTGCGCGCTGCCGGCCTTCGCATTGCCGTCGATGATTTTGGCACGGGCTATTCCAACCTGCTGTATCTCAAAGCCCTGCCGCTCGACTATTTGAAGCTCGATCACGCAATGACGCGCGATCTGGGCTCGGCAGATACAGACCGAATCATCGTACGCTCGGTGATCGCGCTTGCCCGCGCGCTTGATCTCAAGGTGATCGCCGAGGGAATCGAAGATGAGCTACAGCTCGCCGTGCTGGCGGAAGAAGGGTGCGACTATTATCAGGGTTTTTTGAAAGGCGGCGCGATGGAGGCGGAGGCATTTGCAGCGTTTGCCAGTCTTGCGCTCGCTTGATCAGGCGCAAGTGACACCTGATTTACGCTGCCTTCGCCCGCCGTCTAATAATCCCCGCCAGCCCCTTTGAAAGCTGAATCAAGCCATTGAGCCGCGATTCCGGGTCACCCCAAACGCGCTGGATGATCAGCTTGTTGTCAGGCCGCAGCTTGGCCGTGCCCTTGAGGCGCTCGACATAGCCCAAAAGCCCCGGAATATCGGCAAAGCTGTCATTGTGGAACGTCACCAGCGCGCCGCGCGCTCCGACATCGATCTTGGCAACGCCGGCAATGATGCAGTTCTGCTTGATCTCGATAATTTTGATGAGGTTGGCCGTAGCTTCAGGCAACGGCCCGAACCGGTCGATCATCTCGGCGGCAAAGGATTCGATTTCGGCCCCGCCCGCCAGATCGTTCATTCGGCGATACAGCGCCATGCGCACCGCCAGATCGGGCACATAATCCTCGGGGATCAGGATCGGGGCATCGACGGTGATCTGTGGCGAGAATTTCTGCGCGGCGCGTTCGAGCGCAAGGCCGCCCGCCTTGGCCTCAAGGATCGCCTCCTCAAGCATCGATTGATACAGTTCGAAGCCGACCTCGCGGATATGGCCTGATTGTTCGTCCCCCACCAGATTGCCCGCGCCGCGAATGTCGAGATCGTGGCTGGCAAGCTGAAAGCCCGCCCCCAGTGTGTCGAGATCGCCCAGCACCTTGAGCCGCTTTTCCGCCGTCTCGCTCAGCACGCGATTTTCCGGCGTGGTGAGATAGGCATAGGCGCGGGTCTTTGACCGGCCAACACGCCCGCGCAACTGGTAGAGCTGAGCCAGGCCAAAGGTATCGGCGCGGTGGATGATCAGCGTGTTGGCACTCGGAATGTCGAGACCCGATTCGACGATGGTGGTCGAGAGCAACACATCATATTTGCGGTCGTAGAAGGCGGACATGCGCTCCTCGACCTCTGACGGTGCCATCTGGCCGTGCGCCATGATGTGTCGGATTTCGGGCACTTCCTCGCGGATGAACTCGCCCAGCTTGTCGAGATCGGCGATGCGCGGCGCGACGAAAAACGATTGCCCGCCGCGATAATGTTCGCGCAGCAGGGCCTCGCGCACCACCACCGGGTCCCAGGGCATCACGTATGTGCGCACCGCCAGCCGGTCGACCGGCGGAGTCTGGATGACTGACAGCTCGCGCAGGCCGCTCATCGCCATCTGCAGCGTACGCGGGATCGGCGTGGCGGTGAGTGTCAGCACGTGGACATTGGCTTTGAGCGCCTTCAACCGTTCCTTGTGGACGACGCCAAAGCGTTGCTCTTCATCGATGATGACCAGCCCGAGCTGACGGAACTCGACCGATTTGGCGAGCAGGGCATGCGTGCCGATGACGATGTCGATATGGCCGTTGGTTAGACCCTCGCGCGTTGCCTTGGCCTCGCTTGCGGTGACCAGCCGTGACAGGCGACCGATGTTGAGCGGCAGGCCCTGAAAGCGCTCCACAAAATTGGTGTAATGCTGCCGGGCAAGCAAGGTGGTGGGGGCGATGATCGCAACCTGCATGCCCGCCATTGCGGCGACATATGTCGCGCGCATCGCCACCTCGGTTTTGCCGAAGCCAACATCGCCGCACACCAGCCGATCCATCGGCTTGCCCGATGCAAGGTCCTCCAGCACTTCGGCGATGACCCGGTCCTGGTCCTCGGTTTCCTCATACGGAAAGCGATCGGCAAAGCTCGCGTAGCTGCCCGGGTCGATTTCAGCGATGTCGGCGGTGCGCAGCGCGCGCTCTGCCGCCGTTTTCATCAGCTCGCCCGCGATGGCGCGAATGCGTTCCTTCAGCTTGGCGCGGCGGCGCTGCCATGCCTCGCCGCCCAGCTTGTCGAGCGCGACGCCATCGCTTTCCGAGCCATAGCGGGTGAGAACATCGATGTTCTCAACCGGCACATACAGCTTGTCGCCGCCGGCATAGGTCAGGCACACGCAATCGTGCGGGCTTTTGCCCACCGGGATCGATTCAAGCCCCTCATAACGGCCGATGCCATGGTCGAGATGCACGACCAGATCACCCTGTGAGAGCGATTGCAGTTCTCTAAGGAACGCATCTGCCGATTTGCGCTTCTTGCGCCGCCGCACCAGCCGGTCGCCGAGCAGGTCCTGTTCGGACAGCAGTTCGTAGCGCTCGGTGGCAAAGCCATGGTCCTGCGGCAGCACGACCATGGTCGTCAGCCCGGTCGCGGCTTGACCCAGCGCCTCCTGCCACGTCGCCGCCTGCGCCAGCCGGGCGAGGCCATGGTCCTGCAACAGGCCGAGCAGGCGGCTGCGCGAGCCTTCAGAATAGCTGGCGATGATGCTGCCGCGCTGTGCGGCACGCAGGCTCTCGATATGCGCGGCAGCGGCAGTATAGACATTGTCGCCGCGCGCGCGTTCGGCACCGAAATCGCGCGCGGCGCGGTAGCCCATGGGGATGACAGTGGTGGCGTCGGGTTCATAGAAGCTGCTCACCAGATGCACCGGCGCATCGGCAATCTGCGCCTGCCATTCGGTGCTGGTGAGGTAGAGCGCGGCGGGCTTGAGCGGGCGATAGCTGCCTGCCTTGTCCTCAAGCGCGCGCAGGCGGTTGGCGTGATAATCGGCGATGCTTTCGAACCGCTGAGTCCCGGCGGCATCGGCGCCATTGTCACGCAGCACCAGGTCGCCATTGCCCAGGTGATCGAACAATGTGACCAACCGCTCCTCGATCATCGGCAGCCAGTGCTCCATGCCCGCCAGCCTGCGGCCTTCGCTGATCGCCTGATACAGCGGGTCACCCGTCGCTCCGGCACCAAATGTTTCGCGATAGGCGCTGCGGAAGCGACGGATGCTGTCGGCATCAAGCAGCACTTCTGATGCTGGCAGCAGGATGTGGCTTTCAACACGGTCGGTCGAACGCTGCGTGCCGGTGTCGAAGGCGCGCATCGAATCGATTTCATCGCCAAAGAAATCGAGCCTCAGGCCATGATCGAGTCCTGCGGGAAAAATATCGATGAGGTTGCCACGCACGGCAAACTCACCCGAATCCGCAACCGTATCGGTGCGCGCATAGCCCTGCCGCACCAGCTTTTCGATCAATGCCTCGCGCGCGATGACCAACCCGGGCTTCAGCACCGCGCCGATCTGGCGGATGCGAAACGGGGTCAGTGCACGTTGGGTGATCGCGTTAGCGGTGGTGACGAGCAGCTGCGGGCGGGTTGCGGGCTGCTGCAGTTTCCACAGCGCGGTGAGCCGGCGCGAGGTCATGCCGAGCGATGGCGACGCGCGGTCAAACGGCAGGCAATCCCATGCGGGATACTCGATGGTCTCAATTTCAGGCGCGAAGAACGGCGCGGTTTCTACCACAGCCTGCATCAGCGCATCATCGGGAGCGACGAATACGACACGGCCAGCCGTCTTGCGCGACGCACATGCCCGCGCCAGATCCGCCAGCACCAGCGCCAGCGCGCCAGGGGCGACGCCTGCCAGTGTCAGCGGCGATGCCGCAGCCAATATCCTGCTGATGATGTCCATAAACTGTGTTGTCGGCTCAGCGCGGAATGGAAATGTAATCGAGCTTCTGAAACGCAACCATCATCGGACCCTCGAATCGCTCTGGCACCGCCTGCGCACCAAAGCCCCAGGCCATGATATCGACATCTTCCTCTTCGATCAGCGTCTCGAACCAGCCGATCTGCTCATCGTTCCAGCCAGCAGAATAGGTGTCGAAAAAGCCGCCGATCATGAAATCGGCCTCACGCGTGCCGCGATGCCACGCGCGAAAGCCCAGACGGCGCAGGCGGGGGTCGCTTTGCAATGTTCGATGCTCCTTGGCTTGCTTGGGGGCCAGCGCCTGCCTAGAGTGAGACAAGTCTTCAGCCAGCGGCACCAGCGTTCCGCAATTTTGCGATAGCCATGCGCCCCGACATACTCAATCCCTCATTCGCCGAGATCGAAAGCCTTAAAGGCGTGGGGGCAGCCTTGCAAAAGCCGCTCGCCAGGCTGGGCATTTCGCGCGTCAAGGATGCCGCCTATCATCTGCCGGGCGGATTTGTCCGCCGTCGCAAGGTTAGCACGGCTGACGAGGCGCATGAAGGCGAGCAGATCATCATTGCACTGACCGCGACGGGCTATCGCAGCAGCCCAGGCAGAGGACCGACCCGGGTGGTGGCCGAGGACAGCATTGGCAATCACATCAGCCTCGTTTATTTTGGTGGCAATCCTGGCTGGGCGAAAAAGCTGTGGCCGCTGGGTGAGACGCGCATCGCGGCTGGCAAGCTCGAAATCTGGGGCGACGCTTGGCAGATCGTCCACCCCGATCATGTCGTTGCCGCTGACGATGAGGGCGAGATCGACGAAACCGAGCCGGTTTATCCGCTCGCCGAAGGGCTCGGGCAAAAGCGCATCGCCGCGCTCGCCGCGCAGGCGCTGGCTTTGATGCCGCCATTGCCCGAATGGATCGAACCGACACTGAAGGCGCGCGAGGGCTGGCCAGACTGGCATGACGCATTGGCCACCGTGCACCGCAACCTCGATGAAAAGGCGCGCGAGCGGCTGGGTTATGGCGAGATTTTCGCCAACCAGCTTGCCTTCGCGCTGATTCGCCAGGCAAACCGTCGCCGCAAGGGCATCGCTCTGCAGGGCGACGGACATCTGCGCGCGC
>NZ_JBGTFM010000229.1:0-3432 GCF_041747255.1 Blastomonas sp.
GCAATCCAAGGAAAGACCGCCAGCAGCGCGAACGAGGCCAGAAGCGGCGGCGAGACGATGCCTGAAAGGCTGTCCAAGCCCGCCAACTGGGTTCCCGCATTCACATAAACTGCCGTGCCCGCCAGCATGCCCACCTGGCTCACCCAATAGAAGGTCCACGCCCGGATTGGGGTCAATCCCATCAGCAGGTTCACCGCAAAAAACGGCACCACCGGGATCAGTCGCAAGGAAAACAGATAAAAGGCCCCGTCGCGCGCCAGTCCGGCCTCGATCCCCTCGGCCCGCGCGCCCAACCGTGCCCGCACCCAATCCCGCAACAGATAGCGCGAGGCCAGAAAAGCCAGTGTCGCGCCGATGGCCGAGGCGAATGACACGATCAGCAGGCCGGTCCAGAACCCGAACAGCGCGCCACCCGCCAGCGTCAGCCAGACAGCAATGGGCAGGGACAGCGCCGCCACGGCGACATAGGCAGCCAAGAACAGGCCTGCCACGAGGAAAGGACGGCTCTCTTGGAACGCGCTGATTGCGGCCAATCGATCCCGCAGGGTTTGCAGGTCGATCTCCTGACCCGCCAGCAGCCATAGCGCTGCTGCGACAAGCCCTGCGAGGGCGATCAACAAGACAGATTTTTTCACGACACTTCCTCACAACATTCTACACGGCCTTCGCTTAGAAGGCCCGCTATCTCACAGGTCTACCGAATGCGTTCTTCGTTACAGGACACGTTGTAGAATGTGGTCACGACAGCGTGTCTAAGGGCGCAATGCCATCAGTGCTGTCACGGCGGCGGTTGCGACCGGCCGCAGCAGATCCGCACCCTGCCCCGACCGCGCCCTCGAAACGATGCCGCGCGCCATCGCGGCAGCCAGCGATGCCGCAACACGCGAGGAACACTCACCATCTTGGGGCCAACCGTCCTGTACGAGACGCGCGGCAATGCGCGCTTCGAGCGCGTCAAACCGGTGATCACGCTCGGCCTGAAACGCCACCGTCGTCACCGCCGCATCTGCCAGCACTGACGAGATCAAACAGCCCGGCGTTTCTGCATTGCTGCAGGCCAGATGCACAACCTGAACGAAAAATTCCGAGAGATCCTCAGCGAGCGTTCCCTTCGGGTCCAAAGTCTCGGTCACTGGGCGCAGCCGCGTCTCCCCGTAGTGGGCAACTGCGGCCAGAAACAGGCCCTCTTTTCCCTCGAACAGCTGATACAGGCTACCTCGCGGCATCCCGGTTTCCCGGCAAATGACTTCAACTGACGCCTGATCATAGCCACGAGCCCAGAAGACGCGCATGGCTGCCTCAAGGGCTGCAGTGTTGTCAAAACCGCGTGGACGGCCTCGGGGGCGGGTCGAAGGAGTGGCGGAGACCATGAAACCATCTTTTTTGAAACGGAAGTTCTGGAATTAGCTGGAAAACGAGGAGAGTTCAATTTACAGAACTGTTATTCTTAAAATGAAGGATAAACCCGATGCCGACACCGCTCCTTGATCTGACCCCGGAAACACTCGACACAGCCACGGGCGAGGCGCAGACGCTTCTGGCGAACGCCAAGTCCAAGCTGGGTTTCGTTCCCAATATGTATGGGTATATGGCCATCCTGCCGCCCGTTCTTGGCACCTATATGGCAGCATATGACGCATTCCGCAGTCAGTCGGGCCTGACGCCAGCGGAACAGGAAACCGTGTTTCTCTCCGTCAGCCGCGCCAACGGATGCACTTACTGCACCGCCGCGCATTCGATGATTGCCCACAAGATCTCCAAGGTTCCCGCAGACAGTCTGGCCTCTCTGCGCGATGGCACCAATCTGCCCGACCCTAAACTACAGGCAGTGGCACAGTTTACGCAGGCAATGGTCGTGTCGCATGGCAATCCCGGGAAAGCAGCAGTGGACGATTTTCTTGCTGCCGGGTTCGGGCACCAGCAGGTTTTGGGCATTGTCCTCGCCATCGCCTGCAAGACGCTGTCGAACTACACCAACCACCTGGCAGCGACCCCGGTCGATGAGGCCTTTGCTGCCTATTCGGTAGACTAACGCCCCGCGTTCTGGGTGCCCCACTCGACCACCATCGCTTTTGCCAATTCACCCAGGTCAGAGGCGATGAGGTCAGGTTGCGGCACTCCCGACAGTAGCAGGGGGGCATTCACGCCATGCGTGACCAACGCGCCCCTGCCGCCCATGGCTTGCATCCCGATCGTGTCCCAGACATGGCATGCAACAAGGCACAGGTCGCGCGGCGGCACCGCCAAGGCGTCCGCGACCTGCTGATAGGTTTGCGGCGCGGGCTTGAAGCATCCGGTCGGCTGGACGCTGAAGCTGGTCTCGAAATATCCGCCGAGACCAGCCCGATCCAAAGCTGAAGGTCCGTCAGAGGGCGGCGAGTTGGTCAGCGTTACCATACGAAACCCGTGGTCGCGCAGATGAGCCAGCGCTTTCTCCGCGTCCGGGTGTGCCGGCATGGATCCGATAGCCTGGCGCAATCGGGTGCCGTCCTGATCAGTGATCGTGACGCCCCTGATGTCGCCGGTCATCTGCAAGACGGCAACGGCCAATGACCCGAAATCGCTGTGCAATCCGGTCATCGTCAGGGTCTGGGAATATAAGATAAGCTGTGCGAACCAGTCGCGCATCACCGACCCGTCACCGAACAGCTCCGCAAACAGCGGGCGCAGATGGTCCAGATCCAAAAGGGTCTCGTTCACGTCAAACACAAGAATGGGGCGTGTGTGCATGGGTATCAGGTCCTCATTGGGTTTGTCAGGGAATTTGAAACCAATCGTTCTGTAATTCGTTATCTACATCTGAACCGGTTCCTCCAGTCGTTACAATGAAAGAAATGATCCATGTCACATTCAGCGCCCATGCCAGCCACGACAGCCCCCGCAATCGACGCCTACACCGCTGACGGCGCACCATTCACACTGCCCGCCACTCCGGAGGGCGGTTTGTCGGTGATCTTTTTCTACCGCGGCGTTCACTGCCCCGTCTGCAAGACCCAGATCGAAGAACTGGCGAGGCGCGAAGATGAGCTTCGCGCAGCCGGTCTGGCCGTTGCCGCAGTGTCTATGGATGACAGTGAGCGGTTCGCGCGCCAAGGAAAGGAATGGGATCTGGGCAACCTGACCATCGGTCACGGCCTAACTGAAGCGTCCGCCCGTGAATGGGGCCTCTACCTTTCAAACAAGGCAAAGGATGCGGAGCCTGTCCACTTTGCTGAACCGGGTATTGCCGTTCTAAAAGCCGATGGCAGCATCTATGCGCTATACTTGCAGAACACCCCGTTTGCACGCCCGCGTGTGGACGATCTGATGCAAGGGTTGGGCTTTGTGATGAAAAACGACTATCCGGTGCGCGGCACCGCCTGAGCAGGGCGGGCTGCAGACCCGTTCGGGTCAGCGGCCCAACATCCACGTCCCGTCCGGGTGAAAGGCGTG
>NZ_JBGTFM010000230.1:0-10773 GCF_041747255.1 Blastomonas sp.
TGCGAGACGCGGAGCGAAATCGGCATCGACCGGCAGCGTCAGGCCAAGCAGTCCGCCCCAGTCCTGCACCACCAGCGTGATGTTCCGCAAATCCAGCCGCTTGACCAGCGCCAGCAGATGATTGCGGTGGAAATCAAAGCTATAGGCCGATTGGTCTACTGGCTTGTCCGAGCGGCCAAAGCCGAACAGATCGGGCGCGACAACGCGCGCGCCGTTTTGCAGAAACACCGGTATCATACGGCGATAGAGAAATGACCAGCTTGGTTCGCCATGTAGGCACAAAAACACCTGATCGGCATCGCGCGGCCCTGCATCGACCCACGCGGCGCGAAGCCCCTCGTATCCGGGCAGATCCTCTGCGTAAAACACCGGATAATCAAAGTCCGGAATGGCATCGAAGCGAGAATCGGGGGTGCGCAGTGCGGCGATCATATCTGGGTGTCCTCTCCTGGCAGTGTCCTGCCTGATGCGGGAGGCTATACTGTCGCACGCCGGGCGACAACCGCCGCGTCAGCACGTTCCGCATGCGCAATAGACTGATTGGTTTAGGTGTGTGCCCTAGCCGCGTTCGATCAGTTCGCTGAGCATATCGGCGACCAGCTTGAGCGGTGCGGCATCGCGGCGGCTGCGCGCCAGCACCAGCGCGCCCTCGTGCGCGGCAATGATCGTCGCGGCGATGTCGCGCGCGCGCGTGACGGCAACGCCCTCGACGATCAGCCATTTGGCCAGCCGCATTTCAATGCGCTGATAGGCGATGCGCACTGCGTCTCCCACCGCGCTGTCTTGCCCGCCTTCCTCTTGCCCGATGACCGCGAGCAGCGAGCCATCGCACCAGCTGGTGTCTTCCAGCCACTTGCCGGTGTCGGCGCTCAATTGCTGCAAAAAACGAGTGATATCAATGCCGCTTGCCTGCGCCGCGTCGATTGCGGCGAAGGTGGCACTGGCGATCCGGGCGATGCATGCCTCGGCCAGTTCCTGCTTGCCACCGGGAAAATGGTGATAGAGCGAACCCTTGGGCGCCTCGGCGAGCGCGAGAATCTCGTTGAGGCCGACAGCATGCAACCCGCGCTGCTGGAACAGCCGCGTCGCCACCAGCACCAACCTTTGCCGGGTGGGGTGCATTGCGCGCGGTTCGACCTTCGCCGGATCTGACGACGGGTCAAGCCCGGTCTCGGTAGAGAGAAATGCCAGCATAGACCGATTAGTCTAATGAAGTCGCGCCTCCCTGTCAATCGCGGCAGTTTGGCGGACATATCGGACCCTTGCGACGTTGCGCGCCCATCACAACTCCTCCTCCGCGTCCAACCTGAACCGATCGGTCTAATCGCCCTTCGCTCAGCAGTTGGGGGCACCAACCGGCGTGATCATCGCGAGAGCTGTTGCGACGTGGCGCTCGGCATCAGCAGGATCGACTGCAAAAACCCGCGATTCGACCGAGACATTGCGCCGACCCTGCCGGATGACCGCGGCGCGCACCCGGATGAGCGCGTCGCTGGCGGGTGCGTGGAACTGGATTGTATAGCTTGCGGTCACCACGTCGCCCGCGACAGTTGCCGCCGCCCAACTGCACGCCGTATCCGCCATCGCGCCGATGATGCCGCCATGGACGAAGCCATGGTGCTGCGTCATCTCCTCACGCACCGCGAGTTCCAGGCAGACCTGGCCGTTTCCAGCCGCGACCAGCGCAAAACCGGTCCAGCGGTTGAACCCGGCGGACTGCGAGGCCTTGCGCAGGATCACCTCGATGGCGGGATCGGCATAGGTGTAAAGGGTCATCGGCGAATCTCCTCGGTTTGAGACTCGCCACAATAGACCGTATGGTCTGCTTGTAAACCAACCAGTCTATTTTCTGCTTCGATACGCGTGGCAGTGACGCGGGATATACGCCAGCGCGGCGCACAGCTATGCAAGCGGGAGGCCAGCGAATCGAAGGGGAGTTCTGCGATGCAGACCACTGACCGCCACCTCTCGCTCGATGCGCTGCGTGGTTTTGCCGTGATGGGCATTCTGCTGCTCAACATCACCGCTTTTGCCATGCCCGAAGCGGCTTACATCAACCCTGCCGCGTGGGGCGGCACCGATCCGCTCAATATTGGCGTGTGGACCGCCAATTTCGTGCTGTTCGATGGCAAGATGCGCGGGCTGTTCAGCGTGCTGTTCGGCGCAAGCATGTTGCTGGTCACGCAACGCGCCGAGGCGTCGGGGCAGAACCCGCGCGCCCTGCATCTTAACCGCATGTTCTGGCTGTTCGTCATCGGCAGCGCGCATTTCCTGCTCATCTGGTGGGGCGATATCCTGATGCTCTACGCGATGACCGGCACCATCGCGCTGCTGTTTGTGGGCAAGGACATACGCCAGCTTTTGCGTTGGGCAGCTGGCCTGTTCCTGCTGTCTTTCCTGCTCAATGCGGCGATCCTTGCGGCTTGCTACTGGCTGCAGGTTGCGGCGCAGGCCCCGGATGCCAGTGCGGAGACGCTGGAAGCGTATGCCGAGATGATCGGCGAACTCGGCGCGCCCGATACAGCCACGCTTCAAGACAATGTCGACCTGTATCGCGGCCCATATGCAGGCGTGCTGGCTGAAGCTGCCAGCTTATATTTGCCCGGCATCAAGGCATCGCTGTTTCTCTATACGGCTGACACGCTGGCGATGATGCTGATCGGCATGGCGATGCTGAAAAGCGGCTTCGCGCTGGGGCTATGGGCGCCGCGGCTTTACCGCAAGATTGCATCGCGCGGCCTGCTGCTGGGCTTACCCGGCATGGCCGCGCTCGCCGCATGGGTAATCATCAGCGGGTTCGACCCGTTGACAACCTTTGGCGCGTTTGCGCTGTGGTCGCTGCCCTTCCGCGTTGCGCTGACGGTTGCCTGGGCGGCGCTGCTGATGCTGCTCATCGTCAACCACGCCGCGCATCCGCTAATCGTCCGCGTCGCTGCTGCCGGACGCGCGGCGTTCAGCAACTATCTGGGCACCAGCCTGCTGATGACCTTTATCTTTAACGGCTGGGGCCTTGGCCTATTTGGATCGGTAGACCGCATCACCGCGATACTGATCGTATTCGGCGCATGGGCGCTGATGCTGCTGTGGTCCAAGCCATGGCTGTCGCGTTATCGCTTTGGCCCCATGGAATGGCTGTGGCGTTCACTCGCCCGCCGCAAGCCCCAGCCCATGCGATTGCGATAGAATCGCAAAAAGACTGTTGCGATACATTCTCAATATCGCTATCTCTGCTTCAACAGGAGAGACGCATGGTAGTTTGCATTTGCAACGCGATTCGCGAACAGGATTTGAAAGATGCCCTGCGTGATGGCGCAGCCCGCCCAACCGAGGTTTATGCCCGGCTGGGGCGGCGTCCCAAGTGTGGCCAGTGCCTGTCGTTCGCGCAAAGCATTATCACCCGGGAAACTGCGACCGCATAGCAATAGCCTGCAATTTTTTCTATAAGAATCAAATATTTCCCGCACCGCAACGGCTTCCCAAAGCGCGCCTTCGTGTCTATATTGATGTCCTGAACACATGTCCGTCGGTGCGCCAACAGTGCGCCGTCGGCCCGCACAGGAGCAATATTATGAAGGGCGACCCCAAGGTCATCGAATTTCTTAACGACGCGCTCAAGAACGAATTGACCGCGATCAACCAGTATTTCCTGCATGCCAAAATGCTGCAGAACTGGGGCATCAAGAAGCTCGCTGCTTTTGAGCACGGCGAATCCATCGACGAGATGAAGCATGCCGACAAGCTGGCGGACCGAATCCTGTTCCTTGATGGCCTGCCCAACTTCCAGCTGCTCGGCCGCCTGAAGATCGGCGAAACCGTCGAGGAAATTCTCAGGGCCGATCTCGCGCTGGAAAACGAGGCCATTCCGCTGCTCAAGGAGGGCATCGCCTATTGCGAAAGCGTGCGCGATTACGGCAGCCGCGATCTGCTCGCCTATATCCTGCACAGCGAAGAAGAACATGTCGATACGCTCGAGGCGCAGTTTGACCTCATCGAACGCATGGGCATCGAAAATTACGTCCAGCTGCAATCGAGCCCGGCGGAGGATTGATATCCGACGCCAATAAAGTGGTCTGCCGAAATTGGTCATCCGTCTGTCGACGGGTTTTTGCCCAAAGCTGACAATCAGCGCAGCAATGGTGAGTGTTGAACCGGGCGCGAATTGTGGTCCTTTATCAAACAGATTTTGTCATTCCTCGACAGTCTTGACGATAAACGACGGCAAATTCGTGTTCATATGCTCGACCCATTGCCCAACAGGAGCAGACCGATGACCGTTATACGCACCCTTATCGCCGGCCTGGCCCTGACATCACTGTTGACCGGCCCGCTGCTGGCCAACGAACCGTCCGATGATGACATCATCGTCGTCACCGGCGAGAGGATGACCCGCAAGCAGGCGCATGAGCTGGCGCGGGCACATGCCCAGGCGGTACTGGTCGCACCGGTATCAGACCAGAACGCCCGTTGGGAAGACCCGCTGTGCATCGGCGCCATTGGTCTGCGCGAAGACCTGGCGCTGGCAGTCATCGACCGGATCCAGGCTATAGCGACAGAGGCCAAGGTTCGCATGGGCGGTGCCAAATGCCAGCCCAATGTCATTGTGCTGTTCACCCCGAATTCGGATGCGGCATTCGCCGACATCGAGAAGCGCAAGCCCGAGCTGCTGTCGCTGACCTGGAACGCTGATCGCAAGAAGCTGCGCACTCCCGGCCTGCCGGTTCGCTGGTTCTATGGCCAGGAGGTCGAAGGCGTCGGCGGTCGTCAAACCGGGCCAAATGCAACCGGTCTCGCCGGTGGCGGGGCCGCTGGCGGATTGTTTGACCTGCCCGTGCTGAGCAACAGCGGGGCTAGCCGCGCCTACACCGGGGTGCAGCTGAGCCTGACGGGTGCCATTGTGCTGGTCGATGTGCCGCGCGTCGCCAATGTGCCGCTGGCGGCGCTGTCAGACTATATCGCCTTTTCTGTGCTGTCGCGCACCCGCATTGATGCCGCGCCGCAATCGACCAGTATCATGTCGCTGTTTAGCGCGGACGAGGCAAATCGACCCGATGGATTGACCGAAATCGATATGGCGCTGCTGAAGGCGCTGTATTCGGTGCCAAGCAACCACTCCGCCACTGTGCACCGCAGGCTGATGGCAAGCGAGATGATCAAGACGCTCACCGCAGGTACGCCCTAGCCGCGCGCGTGGCCGACACACGCGCGCAACTGCGCCTGCTTTTTATTCATCCGTTTTTATCAAACAGGCTGCGTCGCGCCACGCAACCATCCTGTAGCGAATTCGTAGGTCTGTTCATGCAATATGCATGAAACAGGAAAAAGGAAGCGCACAATGCGTAAACTCATTCTTACCGGTATCGCCAGCGTTGCCTTGCTTGGACTTGCTGCGTGTCAGAGCGAAGAAGCTGCACAGGTTGAAGAGCAGGCCGAAGATCAGGCTGAAATGATTGACGACATGGCTGATGAAGCCCCAACCGAGGCACGCGAAGAAGCGTTGGAAAATCAGGCTGATGCCGTTGAAGAAGCCGGCGAGGAACAGGCCGACCGGATTGACGACAATCGCGGAAACGCGACCACGAATACCCCCGCACAATGAGCTGACGCCAATATCAGCTCGGATCTAGCAGATGCAGCGGCGAGCCCCCCGGGGTTCGCCGCTGTCATTTCGCCACTGGCTAAAGCGCCGCGCCAGTCGCAACGCAGTCAGTGCGCGAAGCCGTCTTCTTCAACCAGCCAGGTCTGGCCCTTGCTGACCAGCTTTTGCAGGTTAGGCAGCTTGCCAACCTTGGCCGCTTCCACCTGCGCGCGAACGCCGTCCTCGAAGGTCGGGCGGGGATCATCATAGATCACGCCCAACGCCATCGGAAAGCTGCCGAACGGCAATTCTACCAGCATATGCGCGACCGAGCGGTTGGTGACATCGTGAACGATCACGCCCGCCGCCTGCCAGTCGCCACCGATCACATCGACCACCTTTAATGTCAGGTCATCATGGCATAAGGTGATGCCCTTGGTGCCGCCCGAAAACAGCATCGGCTGGCCGTCTTCCAGCCAAAGCTGGCTGTGCGACGCGTTCTTCTTTTCGGTGAAGTCGGCGAATACGTCCTTGTTGTAGACAATGCAGTTCTGGAAAATCTCGACAAACGCCGCGCCCTTGTGCGCGTAAGCTGCTTTCAGTTGATCGGGCAGGTTTTTGTGGATGTCGATGCTGCGCGCCACGAACCGCGCGCCTGATCCCAGCGCGAAGGCGCATGGCGACGCAGGCCGGTCGACCGATCCATAAGGTGTGGAGGGGCTGCGCGTGCCCTCGCGGCTGGTCGGCGAATACTGGCCTTTGGTCAGGCCATAAATCTCGTTGTTGAACAGCAGGATCTGGCAATTGAGGTTGCGGCGCAGCAGGTGCATCGAATGGTTGCCACCGATCGACAGCGCATCGCCATCGCCGGTGATGATCCACACATCGAGCTCAGGGTTGGCGAGCTTCAGCCCTGTCGCCACCGCCGGCGCGCGGCCATGGATGGTGTGAAAGCCGTAGGTTTCCATGTAATAGGGAAAGCGCGACGAGCAGCCGATCCCGCTCACGAACACGGTTTTCGCCGGGTCCGCGCCGATCTCGGGCATCGTTCGCTGCACGGCTTTCAGTATCGCATAATCCCCGCACCCCGGGCACCAGCGCACCTCCTGGTCGGTCTCCCAATCCTTGATGGTGGTGACGGCACGCGGCGCGATCTTGGTCATCTCGTTCATGTTCAGGCGATCTTTCTCAGGCGGTGTTTCTCAGGCGGTCAAGTTCTCGGCGGGTCGCATCCATGATGAATTTTTCGCGGTCGGTAGTGACTTCACCGACCTTGCGGAACAAAGAGGCTTTGATCGGCACAGATACATCAGCATCCTGCGACCGCACGTCAATGAGGATCGGGACAACGGCGACCCATGATTCACCTTCGACAGGATCATCCGGATCATCGAATTCCGCAGCTGTGCGCTCCAGTGTGACCTCGCTCGGTTCCGGGATTGTCTCGCCGTCCTCGACCATGCCATCGATATGCAATTGCAAGGCTTCATGGCCCATCGCGATTATATTTTCCATCGTATCGCCAGCTGACACACATCCCGGAAAATCGATGAACGATATCCCGAACGAATGTGGCCCCTTGCAGACCGATCCATAATAAACGCGTTGGGTCATTTCCGTTTCCTCAGCGATACACCGGATTGCCGCTCAATGCTGCGAAGCGTACCCAGCGGAATGTCTTTCTTCGGGTGCGGAACCGTAACTTTACCGGGCTTTGACGCATGTTCCAATTGCAAATGGCTTCCAGCCTGATGCTTGGGCTTCCAGCCATCGGCAGCAAGGGCCTTGAGGACATCCCGGCTGTTCAACGGTCAAGCGGCCATCGCCTCAATCGCCGCCTCAATTTCCGAGATGGTGAAGGGCTGGCCCGATGTCTTGCTGAGCGGCTTCGCATCGACCAGAAACTGGTCGCGCAGCAGTGTTTTCAGCTGGCCGGTGTTCATTTCAGGCACCAGCACATGCTCAAAGCTGTGCAGCAGTTCGCCAAGATTCTTGGGCGTCGGCCAGATGTGGCGGATGTGGATGTGGCTGACGTCGAGCCCGCTGCGGCGCGCGCGCAGCACTGCCTGGTGGATCGGGCCATAGGTCGATCCCCAACCAACCACCGCCAGCTTGCCGCCAGCCGCGCCGACCAGCACCTCCTGATCGCCGATGCTGTCGGCCACGCCAAGCACCTTGTTCTGGCGGATGTCGGTCATCGCCTGATGTGTTTCGGCCGAATAATCGATGTGCCCCGTGCCCAGCGCCTTTTCGATACCGCCGATGCGGTGCATCAGCCCCTCGGTGCCCGGCCTGACCCAGGGCCGCGCAAGCTTGTCATCGCGCGCATAGGGCAGGAAGCCGCCTTCCTGCGCCTTTTCCATGAAGGTCACCGGGAACGGTTCGTAACTGTCCATGTCAGGCACCTTCCACGGCTCTGCCGCATTGGCGATATAGCCATCGGTCAGCAGCATCACCGGGGTCATATATTGCACCGCGATGCGGCACGCCTCGATGGCGCAATCGAACGCATCGGCGGGCGAACGCGCGGCGATCACCGGCATCGGCGCATCGCCGTTGCGGCCATAGACCGCCTGATAGAGATCGGACTGTTCGGTCTTGGTGGGCAGGCCGGTTGACGGTCCGCCGCGCTGCGAATTGACGATCACCAGCGGCAGCTCGGTCATGATCGCCAGCCCCATCGCCTCGCCCTTCAACGCGATGCCGGGGCCAGATGACGAGGTGACGCCGAGCGAGCCGGCATAGCTCGCGCCGATGGCGGCGCAGATCGCAGCAATCTCGTCCTCGGCCTGAAAGGTCGTGACGTTATATTCCTTGAGCCGCGCGAGGTGATGCAGAATCGCGCTGGCAGGGGTGATCGGATAGCCGCCAAAGAAGATCGGCAGGCCTGCAAGCTGCGCGCCTGCGACCAGCCCCAGCGAGATCGATTCCGCGCCGGTGACGGTACGATACAGACCCGGCGTTGCTGGGGCTGCGGGCATCCGGTACTGCCGCATCGGGCCGGACAGCTCGGCGGTCTCGCCAAAGGCGTGGCCCGCGTTGAGCGCGGCGACATTGGCCTGCAAAATCTCTTCGCGGCCTGCGAACTTCGCCTGCAGCCATTCGATGATCGGCTGGCGCTTGCGCGAGAACATCCACAACGCAAGGCCCAGCGTCCACATGTTCTTGCAGCGCAGCGCTTCCTTGTTGCCAAGTCCGAAATCGCGCACCGCATCGAGAGTCAGCTGCGAGATGTTGAACTTCATCAGCTGCCACTGCGCGAGCGAGCCGTCTTCGAGCGGATTGGTCTCGTATTTCGCCTTGTCGAGGTTGCGCTTGGTGAACTCGCCTTCGTCGGCGATGATCAGCCCGCCCGGCTTCAACGCGCCGACATTGGTCTTGAGCGCCGCCGGGTTCATCGCCACCAGCACATCGGGCATGTCGCCTGCGGTGTCGATTTCGCTGCTGCCAAAGTTGATCTGAAACGCCGAGACGCCGAACAACGTGCCCTGCGGCGCGCGGATTTCCGCCGGAAAATCGGGGAAGGTGGCAAGGTCATTGCCCGCCAGCGCAGTCGAGAGGGTAAACTGGCCCCCGGTGAGCTGCATACCGTCGCCGCTGTCGCCGGCAAAGCGCACGACAACCGCGTCCGGAGTTTCGGGCGTGTCGGTGGGGCGAATGATTGCGGCAGATGCCATGATAAACAGACTCTTGCGGTTCGCTGATAAAGGGTGCTCCCTTTAGCAGGCAGCATCAAGGCTGCAATTTAGTTTTTGTGTCAGGCGGCAGGAGCAGGGGTTTGTGCGGCGTCGTGCCGCATTTTGCCGATAGACCCGCCGCATCCAACCGATTAACCTGTGACCTGTATAACAGAGAGGATGAAGCCACGATGAGCGAGATCAGTGAACTGGAGCGCGCCGAAGCCGAAACCGCAGGCGCAAGCCCTGCGCCTTTTGTGCGGCCCGACACCGCGATGCTGCTCGCCATGTTGGCATCTGCGGGCGCCCCGCCGGTCAACGAACTGCCGCTGGCCGAGGGGCGCGAGGCCTATCGCATGATGCGCTTCGTCGTTGATGCCGAGCCGACCCCGCTCGCGATCGTCCGCGACCTCAGTTGCCCCGGGCCGGCGGGTGACATCGCGCTGCGCTATTATGATGCGCGCGAAACCCGCGAGGCAGGCCCGGCGATCATGTTCTTCCACGGCGGCGGCTTTGTGATCGGTGATCTCGATACCCACCATGCGTTCTGCACCGAAATGGCGGCGCAGATGGACCTGCCGCTGGTGGCGGTTGATTACCGGCTGGCGCCCGAACACCCTTTCCCCGCCGCGCCGGACGATTGCGAGGCGGCCGCGCGCTGGCTTGCCGCCAATGGCAAGGATCTGGGCCCCGACATCACCGGGCTGATCTTCACGGGCGACAGCGCGGGTGGCAACCTTGCGATTGTAACCACCCAGGCGCTGGTGGCGCGCCCCGCCGCGGTGCCGGTAATCGCGCAGGCACCGCTCTATCCGGTCGTCGACAGCACGGCTGCAAGCGGCTCATTCGTTGAGTTTGCTGAAGGCTATCTGCTGACATCGGGCGCGATGGACTGGTTCACCAACCATTATGCCGCAACGCCGGGCAACCCGCGCAACGATTGCATCCTTGGCGATATCGCCAGCCTGCCGCCGACGCTGCTGGTCACCGCCGGGCTTGATCCGCAGCGCGATCAGGGGCGGGCATTTGCCGCGCGTGCCATCACCGCCGGGGTCGATGTCAGCTATCTTGAGATGCGCGGGACGATCCACGGCTTCATCTGCCTGCGCAAGGGCGTGCCGTCTGCGCAGGACGATTGCGACGCGATCTTCCGCGCGCTCAAGGCGATGCTGAACCGGTGAGCGCAAGATTCCCAAGTTCAAAAACATCGGCTTTTGCTGCAAACTAGGTCAGACGTCCGATTGTTCGATTGCCTTTGCCGCCAACTGACGGCTAAGGCGGCGCGATGAATACCAATGACACCCTCCCCTACCGCCCCTGCGCGGGCATTATGCTGGTCAATCAAGCCGGAAAAGTGTTCGTCGGCCAACGGCTCGACAAAAGCGCCGACGCCTGGCAGATGCCGCAAGGCGGCATCGATCCGGGCGAAGAAGCCGAGGCAGCGGCCTATCGTGAGCTCGGCGAGGAAACCGGCATCGGCCCCGATCTTGTCGAAGTCATCGCGCGCTCGCGCGAAGAGGT
>NZ_JBGTFM010000231.1:0-5022 GCF_041747255.1 Blastomonas sp.
GACGATGACATCGGCAGAGGCGATCCACGGACGGATGTCGGCCACTTCGCCGACGACATTGATCCCCGAAAGGCTCGCCAGCACCTTGACCTCCGATGCGGGGTTGCGCCCGACGATATGGAACTGCGCATCGCCATGCGCCGCGCGGACGACGGGCAGAACCTCCCGCGCAAAGCTCGCCACCGCCTCGACATTGGGCGGATAGTCCATCTGCCCGGTGAACACGAGGTGCGGGCCGGCGGTTTCCGCATAGGGAGCGGGCGCGACGCCTTCGGGATCGTAGAACAGCGTGTCGATTCCGTTGCCCAGCGCCTCGATACGCACCAACGGGTCATTGAGACCTTCGCGAAACAGCGCGGCCTCGGCCTGGCTGACGAAGGTGGAAACGCTGGCGCGGCGCGCGATTTGCTGCTCGAACGCACCCAGCAGCCGCGCCTCACGTGCGTGGATGGCGCGCATCGGGCCGCGCGATTGCTGCGCATAGGCGGCAAACTTGGCCGAATCCATGTCGACAAAATCCATGATCACCCGTCCGGCAAAATCCGCGGGAATGAACTGCGCCATCTGACCCGAGAAGACGACGATCGTCGCAATCGGCCGGGTGACCAGCAGGCGGCTGACATAGAGCGCGATGTCCTCGCTGGCGAAGGCGGCGAGCGATAAAGGCAAGCCGCTCGCCAGCGCGCGCAGCCCCGCGCGCACGTTCGATACGGTGCGGTGGACCAGCAGGTGGCTGGCGCTGACCTCGGCAAGCGCAAGCTCTGCAGCGAGATCGGCGTCGGTCTCGGCAAAGGTTGCGACATGCACCGGCCCCAGCGCGGCGAGCGCGCGCAGCAGGTGGCAGGAGCGGATCTTGTCCCCCCGGTCGGGCGGAAACGGGATGCGGTGCGCCAGAAACAGCGTCTCGCCCATCAGCCCAGCCATCAACCCAGACCCCGGGCGATCAGCGGCCCCAGCCGGTTGGCCAGCGACAGCGGCAGCCGCTGCCAAAGTGCGATCTGCATGCGGTACTTTGGGCTGAGCGGGTTCACATCGCGCGGTGGCTGGCCATCGGTGGTGCGCACCGCATAGCTGAGCGGTGCAGGCGCAAAGCCCCAGTTCTTCTTGAACGCAAACGCCCCGGTGCCGACCTTCGAGCGGCCGAAATCGAACCTGGTGCAACCGCGCGCGCGGGCGTGATTCATCAGCGCGTAATACATCACGTCATTGGCGCGCAGGCCCCGCGCATCCCAGGTGCCGCCGCCCCAGTAAGGCATCACGGCGCCGCGATGGTAGAGGCTGAGCACGCTCGCCACCGGCACATCATCGTGCAGTACGGTCAGGATATCGGCATCGTCGCCGAACGCATCGAGCACAGCTGCAAACAGGCTGCGCGGGAACACCGGAGTACCAAGGTTGCGGACGCTCGTCGAATAGACCGCGTAATGCTGGTCGCGATCGATGGCGCTGCTGCCAGTGCGCACCGCCAGATTGTTGGCGAGGCCTTTGCGGACCTCGGCGCGCTGCTTGCGGGGGATCCAGTCAAGCTGGCGCTGGTCGGCATCCGCGCAATCGGCGACCAGATCGGCGACGAACCCGGCGTGCGCGTCAGACTTGATCGTCCATGCGGGGTCTTGCGGCAGCCAGCCGCCGCGCAGTTCAAGCGTCGGGCAGCTGAAACGCTCAGCCATCTGCCACGCCGCATCGGCGAGCGCCGCGCCGGTCGCGTCATCCTCGGCCAATATGCCGCCATCGACCGCAAAGCCGGTGGAGACCATCGCGCGGCCAAACAGCGGCGAATGCACCGCGTGCAGCGGCACCAGTCCGGCGATGTCTCCGCTCGAATCCTCGGCGATCAGCTGCAGGAAATCATGCCCTGCGCCTCGCTCGACAGCCTGTCCCCAAGCCAGACCGTGAAATGCGCTCGCCGTCGGGTGCGCCGCAAGCCATCGCTCGAAACGCGCGCGTTCCAGCGAATCGCCAAGGTCAGCGGCCCGCACCGTCACGGCAGGCACGGCAGGCGGGGCAAAGTGCATCATCACGGCCGACCCGCTGCGACCAAAGGCAGCGCGATCTCGTCGATGCGGCCCCATTGAAAGTCGCGCGTCAGCTGTTCGAGCTTGTCCGCCATCGCCGACAGCTGGGTGTAATGGCGAAGCCGAGAGCGCAGCGGCGCGCCCGCTACACGCGGCTGGTCAGAGTCGACCTCCCACGGATGAAAGTAGAAGATTGCAGGCTGGCGGTCATGCCCGTTGACCCGGTTCAGCGCCCAGCGCGAGAGCGGATAGGGAAGGATGCGGAAAAAACCCCCGCCGCCGGCGCCAAATCGCCGCGACCCCAGTTCGACCGTCGTCACCGGCAGCTCGATCATCGCCGCGCCCTCGACCGGGTGAAACGCAAAGCGCGGTGCCTCGCGCCAACCGTAATGATCGTGCGCAATCGGCGCGACGCTCGACGAATAGGCATAGCCTGCCTCGGCCAAAATAGGGTGCGCCCACGGGGTGCGAGCATCGATCGAAAAGCTCGGCGCGCGATAGCCCGTCACCGCGACGCCTGCGGCATCCTCGATGGCCTTGCGTGCCTTGTCGATATCGGCGCGGAACTGGTCGGGCTGCATGGTGAACACGCGGGCATGGTCCCAGCCGTGGCTGGCGATCTCGTGCCCTTCAGCGACGATCCGCTGAATCAGCGCCGGATGCCGAGCAGCGACCCAGCCGAGCGTGAAAAACGTCGCCTTGACCCTGCAGCGCGCGAACAGATCGAGCACCATGCCGGTGTTGTGCTCAACCCGGCCCTTGATGCTGTCCCAATCGCCTTTGGCAATCGTGGTCTCGAACGCGCCAACCTGAAAATACTCTTCCACATCGACCGACAGGCCGTTGATGATGCGGCGCGCGTCAGGCCGTCCTGTTTCCAGCGATGGTTCGCGCACTGTCATTCACTCCCGGCATGATCGACGTTCAATATGTGGTGGACGGCTGAGGGTTCAGGCCGCGCGGCCCTGCGGCCACATGCCACCTTGATCGTCTTCGACCCAGTTGACCAGCAATGTCAGCACGCGGCGCAACGCGGCCTCGCTGGTTGCCTGCCGTGCTTCGAGCGCGCCTATGCGCGCTTCCAGCGCCGAATTGTCGGGCTCGGGCGCGCGGCTTTCCAGCGACGCAATCCGGTCCAGCGCTGTCTGCAGTTCGTTGGCGAGCAAGACGCCGTGCTGTTCCTGCTGGCGCGCAAATTCGCGCACTTCGGCGAGCAGCTGATCGAAATCCGCCTTGCTGGATTGTTCTGCAACGGGGCGATGAGCGGCTGGCTGCGCAGCATGAACGGGTGCTTGATTCGAAGCTGCTTCAGCCACCGCAAGCGCAGCGGCGGATTCCAGCGTCTCGTCATCGGTCCAGCCGTGCTTGTCATGCGCATCAACGGCAATGTCGGCGAGCACTGCCTCAACCAGCGCGGCATCAATCGTGTCGCGGCTTTCCACCGCTGCCATCAGCAGCACCCGATTGGCGAGCATGTTGACCTTGCGCGGAATGCCGCCGGTTTGAGCGTACAGCCGCTGGCAGGCATCGACGGTAAACTCCGGGCGTCCGTTCCAGCCGACCAGCCCGAGACGATGTTCCAGATAAGGCCGCACTTCTGCCGCCTCCATTGCGCCCAGATGATGGTTGGCGATCACCCGTTGGCGCAGCTGCTCAAGCCCCGGGGCATGCTGGACGGTCGCACGAAACTCGGGCTGGCCGAGCAGGAAGATCTGCAGCAGTGGATGGCTGCCGAGCTGAAAGTTTGAGAGCATCCGCAGCTCTTCAAGCGCCGGCATCGGCAAGTTCTGCGATTCATCAACGACCAGCAGGCACCGGCGGCCATTGCGTGCCTCAGCCTGCAGGAAATGCTCGATGGCGGCCAAGGTGCCGGTCTTGTCCAGCCCTGCGGTTGCCACGCCAAAGCTGCTCGCCACCATGTGCAGCAGATCATCGCCATCCAGCTGGGTGGTGACAATCTGCGCCGCGGTCAGCCGGGCATTGTCTATGGTCTGCATCAGATAGGCAACAAGCGTGGATTTGCCCGCGCCAATCTCTCCGGTGATGACGATGAAGCCCTCACCCTGCGCCAGCCCATAGCCGAGATACGACATCGCCTTGCGATGCGTTGCGCTCTCAAAATAGAAACGCGGGTCTGGCGTCAGCTGAAACGGACGACCGGAAAAACCGAAATGAGACTCATACATGAACTGGTCCTAGCACTTTGATCTTGTCACCGGAACGAATAGCGTAGCGCCAGCAGCGCCGATGCCACCAGACTGCTTTCAAACCCTTCGGGATCGAAATAGTCGAGACCCACCGCAACAGTGCCGGTAAAGCGGCTGGTGAAGTTGCGATAATATGCCGCGTTGGCGCCGACGCCCAGCACATTGCTGCCCTGGCCGATGCCGTTTTCAAGATAGGTCGCATAGAGCGCAGAATCGATACCCGAACGCGCATCAAGCCGCTTGCTGGCGAAATAGTTGGCGAACCAGATTTCATCGATGGTCTGGTCAAATCCGGCGAGCACGCCGGTGTCTGCGGCGAAAAACTTGCGGCGGCTGTAACCGGCAGCGATGCCATGCGTCCAGCTTGCCCCTTGCAGGCTGACCTGCCCGGTCACCCCGCGCGTGCGGAACGCAGATGAGGCGACCGATTGCAGCGCGTCGTTGAAGCACGCCCCGCCCGCATTGCCAAACACGCAGCTGTTGAGATCACCACTCAGCGGGTTGCGCGTTGCATCGAACTGGGTCGGCAGACCGGCGAGATTGTCATTCAGCCGCGATCCGAACCCTGCGACCAGATCATAGACGGTGACGTTCGCCGCCAGCCGGCTGCTCGGCGTATAGGTGAACGATCCATAATAGGTCATGCTGTCGTACCGCTGGCCAACCCGCGCCTCAAGCGAGGTGCGGCGGCTGGGCCGCCACAGCACGCCGACATCCCAGATCAGGCCGTCCTGATCATAAGACAACAGGCGCGGCGAGGCGCGGTCGGTGATGAAACGGCCATCGGGACCGATGACCGG